>NZ_JAKFWH010000012.1 GCF_021731985.1 Nitrosomonas sp. | reverse complement strand
TCCCACCACCAGCGTCCGGAACGGATGTCTTCACCCGGTGTAATCGCACGCGTGCAAGGTGCGCAACCGATACTGGGATAAAACTTATCGTGCAGCTTGTTATAAGGCACTTCATAGTGCTTCAGATATTCCCAGACTTCCGCGTTAGACCATTCCAGCAACGGATTCACCTTTTGCATACGATTGCCCATATCATAGGCAGATACCTTCAAACTCAATCGGCTGGTTGCCTGCTCGTGCCGTATCCCAGTCACCCAGGCACGCTTACCTTGTAAAGCGCGGCGTAATGGCTCTACTTTACGGATATGGCAACAGGCTTTACGCAGCTCGATGCTTTGATAGAAACCATTGACGCCATTCTCGGAAACATAGGCTTCCACTTGTTTTACATTGGGAAAATAGATGCGCAGCGTCGTTTTGTACCGTTCACGCACTGTTTGCATCAAATCATAGGTTTCTTGCGGCAACCGCCCAGTATCCAGACTGAACATATCAATAGCGAGTTGATACCGGTCAATGATATCAGTCAACACCATATCCTCGGCACCCAGGCTGTTCGCAAATGTAACCGGTGCAAAGTCGCGCACTGTTTCGGTCAGAATTGCAACAACCTGTTCAATCCTTTGCTGCAACTCACTCATTAGCCATATCCACCACCGGATTTCCCTTGCGCTGCACTCGCCGGAATAATGGCAGTTTCTGATCAAAAGAAGTTTGATAAACTTCAGAAAAATCAGTCAATCCTTTTAATGCGTCTTCAATGTTACGATCCGGACGTGTTGCAAAAGCATCAAAACCCACGCGCTGCATATAAAATAATTGATCACGCAAGACATCACCGATCGCCCGTAATTCCCCCGCATATCCGAGGCGCGCGCGCAGGTTATAGGCGATTGAATATCCGCGGCCATCTGAGAATTTCGGAAAATCAACTGCAATCACAGAAAATTTGTGTATATCACCTTTCAAATCTTCCGGCCGCTCGGCACTCGCCAGCCAAACACCAATTTCAGCACGTTGTTGCAATGCATCACGTTGCTGCAGCCACACTTGCAATGGAACAATCACCTTACCTTCCGCAACCGTTACATTTTCAGCTGACTCCTGTTCATTTAAACGGAGAACAGTCCAATCATCTGCAACGATTGTTTTATTTTTTATTATCATCTTGACTAAAACCTTGGGGAAAAATAAGGCACTGAATATCGCGCAGGAGCCACGACATGTTTGTCGGCAGTTTCTTCTTCCGCTACCGCAAAATCCGTCGTATACACATGCTCTTTAAAAGGCGCATGACCAATACGGCGCACGGTATCAATAAAGCTTTCAGCTTCCAACCGCTCGCGCAGATAAACCTGAAGCAGACGATCAATCACTTCAGGCACCTGATTAAATGTAAAGGATGGGCCGATAATCTTACCAATCGAACTCAGGTTACCTTCAGCACCGCCCAGTGATACCTGATACCATTCATCGTGATCTTTCTTTTCCACTCCGGTAATGCCGATATTACCGATATGATGCTGCCCACAAGCATTGACACAGCCCGAGATGTTCAGTGATATCTCACCAATATCATGCTGAAAATCCCAATCCTCAAAACGCTCGGCAATCAATTGCGCCAACGGTATGGAACGCGCATTGGCCAACGTGCAGAACTCCGCGCCAGGACAACTGATGATATCGGTCAGTAAACCAATATTGGGGGCGGTCAGTTCCTGTGCGGTAGCTTCTTGCCATAACCGAATCAAATCTTTCTGCCGGACATCCGCCAATACCAGATTTTGTTTATGCGTGATGCGTAATTCACCCAGACTATAACGATCCGCCAAATCTGCGATGACTTCCATCTGTTCAGCCGTAGCATCCCCGGGTACACTGCCTGGTTTCTTCAACGACAAAACAACAATCGCATACCCTGGAACGCGGTGTGCTTTAACATTGCGTAACATCCAGTTGGAAAATGAGCGGCTATCCGCCTTGAATTCATTCAGTTGCGAATCATGATCGGTTAGTTTTTCATAAGCCGGATCCGTAAAGAAAGTGGCGACACGATTGACTTCCTCACTGGTTAAAGTGCCGGGGCCGTCCTTGAGATCCGCCCAATCGGCTTCAACTTGACGTTTAAACTCATCAATCCCTAACGCCTTTACCAGTATCTTGATACGCGCTTTATATTTATTATCCCGGCGTCCATATTGGTTATAGATTCGCAAAATGGATTCTACATACGTCAAAATATGCTGCCAGGGCACAAATTCACAAATCTCACTGCCTATGATCGGCGTACGCCCCAATCCTCCACCCACCAGCACCCGGAAACCGATTTCGCCTTGCGCATTTTTTGTCACGGATAAGCCAATGTCATGCGCATAAACAGCAGCACGATCTTCTTTTCCACCACTGATAGCAATCTTAAATTTTCGCGGCAAATAAGCAAATTCCGGATGAAAAGTGCTCCACTGGCGCAAAATCTCTGCATAGGGACGTGGATCTACTACTTCATCCTGAGCCACACCGGCGAATTCATCCGATGTAATATTGCGCACGCAGTTACCGGATGTCTGGATAGCATGCATTTCGACCGAAGCCAGATCAGCCAAGATATCGGGCGTATCTTCCAGTTTTAGCCAATTAAACTGAATATTCTGACGTGTTGTGAAATGTCCGTAACCACGATCATATTTGCGGGCAATATGGGCAAACATGCGCATCTGCTTCGACGAGATCAAACCATAAGGCACCGCAATACGTAACATGTAGGCATGTATTTGCATATACAAGCCATTTTGTAGCCGTAAAGGCAAGAATTCTTCCTCAGTCAACTCACCGGAAAGACGCCGCTGTACCTGATCACGGTACTGCTTGACACGTTCATCCACAATTTGTTGATCATACTCATCATAGCGATACATTTTTAGTTTCCCCGCATATTCAGTCAAAGATGCTCAGTAAGGTATGCAACAAAAATATCTTGATTAGTCAGTAATTAAACTGATCTTTTAGGATTCTTGGGTATAACGCTTGGACACGGGCAACAATAATGCTGCTTCCAAGGGGAATTTAGCACCATACTTCATAATATGGTTTACATCATCATCCTCGTCATGCCTTAATGCCATACCAATATAAGCATGTTCACCGCTCTCACCCACCACCACACCAACGCGCCCGCCACAACCATTAAACCATGAGACCTGTTTAGGTTTATTCTCAATATTTGTACTCATCAATCAATCCTTTGTTTCATTAACGGGAAGCCGCTAAAGCCTGTCAAAGAATCAGCAGCTCACCATCACAGCCACTTATCATTCTGACACACAAAACAACTTCTTATTTGTCGCCTTAAATTTATTGCACATTGATCATACTATTCGGTTTTTGTTCCAACCCTCAAGAGTCAGTTTGATACCTGCTGCGGACAAAATATAGCAATGTTGCTATTCTAGCAAAAAACGAAACGGGAATCGTCTTTTGCCGTTTAATCACAGACAAAATGCAATACACCCATTTCACATAGGAATTGATGTGAAATGGTACAGTTAGCTAAACTGACAAAATATCAAAACACGAACAATAAGAACATCACAAAGAATATTTACTCACTCTGACTGTGCTGGAGTCAACCAGGAAATCTGACACGACGCACCTAATAGGTGATTTCATCTAGTTGTCTTTCTACTTCTTTTTTTTATCCAGTAGCATCATAACAATACAATTTTATTATTCAAAATAATGTTATGTTAGATCGATATAACCACTTATTATTAACTGACACGACTTATGAAACTACAGCAACTTCGCTATTTATGTGAAACCGCCAGTCAGGATATGAATTTATCCAGAGCGGCAAAAAAATTACATACCTCTCAACCCGCCATCAGCAAGCAAATTCAGATGCTTGAGGATGAGCTCGGTGTAGATATTTTTTTGCGCAATGGTAAACGTATCGTACAAATAACGCCACCCGGGCAACTGATCATAAAAACGGCCACCCGGATGCTTCGCGATGCCGATAATCTAAAAAAAATTGCGCAGGAATTTACCAATGAAGCCGGTGGTTCACTGACTATTGCGACAACGCACACGCAAGCGCGCTATGCGCTACCCCCGGTGATCAAGCGCTTTACCGAACGTTACCCAAAAGTCAAATTAATCCTGCGGCAAGGCAGTCCGATGCAAATTTCTACTTTAGTCACTTCGGGCGAAGCGGACATTGCGATTGCTACTGAAGCCATTGAACAATTTCAAGAATTGATATTACTGCCGTGTTATCAGTGGAATCGATGTGTCGTTGTGCCACCCAAGCACCCGCTTCTGAAGTTAAAAAAACTCACATTGGAAGCAATTAATCAATATCCTATCATTACTTATGATTTTGCTTTTACCGGGCGCTCAAAAATCAATCAGGCGTTCGCAAGCCGGGGACTGGAGCCCAATGTGGTGCTAACCGCTATTGACTCCGATGTGATCAAAACTTATGTAGAACTGGGGCTAGGTGTTGGTATACTGGCAAACATGGCGTTTGATCCTAAACGAGACAAAAATCTCAGATCTATCGATGCCAGCCATCTGTTTGAACCCAGCACGACACGTATCGGTATCAGCCGCAACAGTTATATACGTGGTTATGTCTTCGATTTTATCGAAATGTTTGCGCCGCACCTTGATCACGCCAGTATTCAAGCCAAACTGGAAAGTAGTAAATATGATGACTCAGAGATTGCAAATTCATTCCCATTGAAAGCAAACACCCAATCATTTGTTGAGGTCAAAAAATGAAAACGATTCTTAGTCTGATATTGGCATCACTCATACTGGCATTCATTGCCCTTGGATCCGGCGCTTACAATATGGCCGCCACAGATAAACACTGGGGTATCACGGAAAAGATTATCGAATGGATCCGTGAAAGCTCCATAGAAGCACGTGCCAAGAATCTGGAAGTGCCACCATTGGATAATGCTGAGTTGCTGCTGATAGGTGCCGTACACTACAATGCCATGTGCACAACTTGCCATCTGGCTCCCGGTTTGAAACCGACAGAACTGTCGATAGGTTTGTATCCACAAGCACCTGTATTCCATCAGCGCGAATCAGTCGATGATCCGATCAAGAAATTAGAACACATCAGAGAATACTTCTGGGTAATCAAAAATGGTTTAAAAATGACTGCCATGCCAGCCTGGGGCCTTAGTCACGATGATGATTCGATCTGGGCGATGGCGGCTTTTGTTCTCAAAATGAACCATATGACACCTGAGCAATATGAGAATCTCATCAACTCAGCCAAAGACCACTCGCATGATCATGAGCACAGTCATCATTAACCTGAATAGTAAAATACCAAGATTCAGCTCAGCCTGATTATCTGATCCGCTTCTTATCCAAGTACATAACTTTGATTCAATCGGTTATTGCCAAGAATCTTATTGCGAGCTACCTTTGCGCAAATTATCGGATTGGCGCTGGCCCTGACTCAATTTCCCTACGAATTGATCGATACTCAAAACCACTCGCAAAACTCCTTATTTCATCGGGACAGTCTGGCGCGGCTATTATCAGCGCCTATAATCCATACAGTCGGCGGTTAAGCAATGAAAAAAATTGTGCTGCGCACGAATCACTCAGGAATTTCTTGAATCGTCATTCTTATCCGATCATTGAATGCTTAAATACTGATCCGGCTGACAGTTGGCCTGCAGAAAAAAGTTTTTTTGTGCCCGGACTGGATCTGAATACATCCCAATCATTAGGAGAGCAATATGATCAGAATGCGATTGTATGGATCAATAGTGATGCAATACCCCGCTTGATCCTACTGCGCTAGAAACAATCGATTAAGCATTTGTTTCAACAGAAAATGACTCAACGCCACATAGGATATTGGGGCATCAAAAAATTCAGTGTAGCTGCCAACGCAAACCCGGTGCTATACTCATTACTTTAATAACAGTTTGGGAGATACAACTATGAAGCAAACACTCACCTTTCTGACTTTGGCTATATTCAGTTTCGGATTGCTTGCTTTTGATGCGGAAGCAAAGCGTATGGGAAGCGGTAAAAATATAGGCACACAACGTCAATCTGTTAACCAACAACAAGCTGCGCCTAACTCTCAGAAATCTTCGGCTGCAGCGCCTGCTGCAGCCGCTGCGGGGGGTGGAAGTAAATGGGGTGGCGCGCTGGCAGGTCTTGCAGCCGGCGGTTTACTGGCCGCGCTCTTTATGGGTGGTGCATTTGAGAACATCAATATGCCAGATATTTTGATTATGCTGTTATTAGCGGGCGCTATTTTCTTCATCATCCGCATGTTACGCAAACCCAAAACTGCAGAGTCCACACCTTCGATGCAATATTCCGGCACGAACACAAACACGCAAGATCGCTTTGACACGCCGCCATTTACCACACCCGCAGGCACTGCAACAGCGGATAGCAGAGAAACCGCATACAGCCAGCCAAATATTCCGGCTGACTTTAAAGTGGAACCGTTCATACGCAATGCGAAGGCTTCGTTCATGCGCTTACAAACTGCGCATGATCATGGGAATGTCAACGAAATCCGTGACTACACAACCCCCGAAATGTTTGCAGAAATTAGTGCGCAAATTAATGAGCGAGGTGACGCACAGCAGAAAACGGAAGTACTGTTCATTGATGCCAATCTGCTGGAAGTTGAAACAACCAATGATTTGGCAATCGCCAGTGTCCGCTTTACCGGTCAGCTGCGCGATGCGCCCGATGGCGAACCGGAAGCATTTGATGAAATCTGGCATGTTCAAAAAGATCTTAAAAATTCTGATGCCACCTGGTTATTGGCAGGTATTCAGCAAGTTTCCTAAGTTATTTTGCAATATAGCGTTATTGAATTAACCCGGCCGGAACGCACCTGTTTTTGGTTAAGCGATCAGGCCGGGGTTTAATCGAATTTTTGTCGCTTGTGCCCCACCGAACAACTTTCCCCAATTAATCTTTAGCACTCATTTAATGATTGCGCCCAATCATTAACACCATGTATACGAGATTATCAAAAACTGTGATGGTCTTGGCTTTTGCACTGTATGCCTCGCTGGTAGTATTCAACAATTTGACTGATTACAACTCAAATTTTTCCCTCGTCACTCACGTCCTTACGATGGATACGACCTTTCCTGATAACCAGGGAATGTGGCGGGCTATCCAATCTCCCTTCATTCATCATACGGTTTACAGTTTCATCATTGGGATAGAAATCGTCATTGCAGGACTTTGCTGGCTGGGCGGTTTGCGTTTATATCAAAACCTTAAAGACCCTGCATCCTTTAATCAGGCAAAAGGTTTGGCAATTCTGGGACTAACACTTGGTTTTATCTTGTGGTTTACGGGATTCATGACGATTGGCGGAGAGTGGTTTTTGATGTGGCAATCAGAAACAGCTAATGGACAACAAGCTGCATTCCGCTTAGTTACGATAATTGGTATCGCCCTCATCTATTTGACTCAGACAGATGCAGAGAAACACCCATAAAAACCATACCGAACTTCGAATACCCCAGTTTATGATACCAATGCATCAATCCCGGCCTGGGCAATTTGCGCATCTTCGAATGATCGCACGCCACTGACACCGATCGCGCCGACAAATTGATTATTAACAGTAATCGGTAATCCGCCTTCAATGGGCAATGTGCCCGGCAAATTCAGATACCTCAGGCGTCCTTCCGCAATATTCTCTTCCCAGATTTTAGTTGGGCGACGAAATGCAATGGCGGCACGCGCTTTTTCAATGGCCACATTAATACTGCCGAACTGAGTATGATCAAGGCGTTGCAGGTAGAGCAAATGACCGCCGTCATCCACGATAACAATAACAACCGGCCATTCATTCCGCTTGGCTTCGGCTTCTGCACCCGCGGCTATTTTCTTGGCATCGTCCAGCGTAAGAATTATTTTATTCGTAGTCATATCCACCTCTCAGAGCAGCAGGCCGGCAATCCCATCGGCACTCAATTTCGATAACAGAATATGAGCCTGCAGCTTATTTATATTTAAATCCCAGCACCGCCCTCGAACACTTCTTGCCGCATCTGGGCTTGTGAAATATTACTGCCCGGCGGCACACTACGCGTCAACCACACATTACCGCCGATCGTCGATCCTCGTCCTATGGTAATACGCCCTAATATTGTTGCCCCAGCATAGATCACCACATCATCTTCAACAATGGGATGGCGCAAATTGCCCTTCACCAAAGCACCATTCTCATCAACCGGAAAACGTTTGGCTCCCAGGGTGACTGCCTGATACAAGCGCACATTCTGGCCAATGATCGCAGTTTCACCAATCACCACACCGGTACCATGATCAATAAAAAACCTGCCGCCAATCTGCGCACCCGGATGTATCTCTATCCCGGTTACTGAATGCGCAATTTCTGAAAACATGCGCGCGATCAATGGCGCGCCCAGACCATGCAAAACATGCGCCAGCCGGTAATGCGTAATAGCCATTATTCCAGGATAACAAACCAGCACTTCATCCACATTACGCGCCGCCGGATCGCCTTCATAAGCCGCGATAATATCGCTTTCCAGCAGACTCCGGACTTCCGGCAGCCGTTTGGCAAATGCCTGCGTAATGGCAACCGACTGTTCACGATCTTCATTGCTGAGAACTTCCAGGCCAGCGTTATAGTGCAGTTCATGTTGAATTTGCACCAGTAATTCGCGCAATGTCATGTTCAGCGTATGCCCGACATAATAATCGATGCCTTCATCCGCAAATTCCGACGAGCCCAGCCGATTAGGAAACAAGGCCGCGCTCAAGCCCTCAGCGACACCCATCAGAATCTTGCGCGACGGTAACTTGGGTGGCTTGTCATGCCCCCGGTTACGGCTCTGCAGCGAGGCCATACGCAAAGCACGCAACTCAACAACGATATTTTCCACATCTAAATAAGCGCTCCGCAAAAGGGGATCCTGCGTTCTCTTGATATCGTTCACGATGTCGTCAAACCCCGTTCATCAAACATGCCTTCAAAAAGAATACTGCTCAGATAACGTTCAGCAGAATCCGGCAAAATAACCACAATGGTTTTTCCGGCATTCTGCGGGTGTTTGGCGTGGCGTACGGCTGCCGCCACGGCCGCGCCGCAGGAAATGCCGGCCAGAATGCCTTCTTCCCGTGCCAGGCGCCGCGCATACGCTATCGCCTCTTCATTACTGACCTGCTCTATTTCATCGACCAATGACAGATCCAGATTATCGGGAATAAAACCTGCGCCGATTCCCTGAATTTTATGTGGTCCAGGCGCCAATGACACACCCGCGCGTTTTTGTGACAGCACCGGACTCGCCGTGGGTTCAACAGCCACCACGGTAATGGCTTTGCCTTTGGTTTGCTTAATATAGCGGGAAACGCCGGTAATCGTACCACCCGTTCCCACACCGGCGACAAAAATATCAACGGCACCATCGGTATCATCCCATATTTCCGGGCCGGTGGTTTTTTCATGAATCTCCGGGTTGGCTGGATTTTTAAACTGTTGCAACAGCACATAGCGGCGCGGATCAGAAGCAACAATCTCTTCCGCCTTCGCCAAAGCACCATTCATCCCGCGCGCGCCATCGGTTAATTCGAGTCTGGCACCCAACGCAATCAACAATTTACGGCGCTCCACACTCATCGTTTCCGGCATCGTCAACGTCAGCGGAATTCCCCGCGCAGCCGCGACAAAAGCCAGCGCAATACCAGTATTACCGCTGGTCGGCTCGATAATTTCTTTTCCGGGGCCAAGCAACCCGCGGCGTTCAGCATCGTCAATCATTGCAGCGCCAATGCGGCATTTCACCGAATACGCCGGATTACGTCCTTCAATTTTTGCCAATACCAATGCCGCTGCGCCGTCAGTCACCCGGTTAAGACGCACCAGAGGCGTGCGCCCAATGGACAATGAATTATTTTCAAACCAATTTGCCATAAATTTTCCTTTTCTGTGTGATGCCTATTCAGACGACCCACCAATCTTTCTTTAATCAAAGACAAGAACCGCCCATTTCGACACGACTAAACCCAACGGATTAGCCAAAATCATAAGCATTTCACTATAACGCATTCGTTCTCAGGCTGAAAGTACATACGCTGCTATTTCATCAATTGTTAAGGAACGTAGGCATTGGTAGTATTATCAGAATAAGTCATCTAGGGAGACACTGATTTATTGCTTGCGCAAGCGATTTGCTGCGTTGGGTGGTGCTCAGAAACTCGCCTATCCTATTGATATGTCTCGCTCCTTGCGCTCCATCCGCCTTGCATCTCATCTTGCTCGGCGAATTAATCAGCGTTTCCCTAGGAGTCTGCCGGGCTTAAGCAATCGTAGCGAGCCGAGTGGGAGAACGAGTGCGTATTTCCTCTATTTTGAGGCGCATAGTTTATCTATGCAACGAGAAATTGAGGAAATATGAACCATTATCCCACTGGCGCAGTAGATTGACCTTAAGTCCGACAGACTCCTAGCACACAATCCCGATTTTTAAACTGATTTAAACCGATTCTCCATCTATACTTGAAATAAACTGGATTTCGTTTTAAACCTCGTCGTGATAATCTCTATGATGTAATTGTAAAATCATTATGTTTAAAGCCTGTTCTGGCTGATCCAAAATTCTAATAAAGGAGAAAATCATGTCATTACGCATCAACGACATCACCCCGAATTTCACTGCGAAAACTACTCTGGGAACAATCGATTTCCATCAATGGATCGGTGATAGCTGGGCTATCCTATTTTCTCATCCCAAAGACTTTACGCCAGTATGTACCACCGAATTGGGCTATATGGCCGGCCTGGAAAAAGAATTTGCACAACGCAACTGCAAGGTAATCGGTTTAAGTATCGATCCAATTGATAACCATGAGCAATGGGCTAAAGACATTGAAGAAACGCAAGGCCACGCAGTTAAATTCCCGATAATCGGCGATACCGATTTGGCTGTCGCCAAGCTGTATAACATGCTGCCTGCGGATGAATCAGGCACATCGGAAGGGCGTACCGCTGCAACCAATGCGACCGTTCGTTCTGTATTTATCATTGGGCCGGATAAAAAAATTAAATTAATGATGACCTACCCAATGACCACTGGCCGCAATTTTAATGAAATTCTGCGCGTGCTGGATTCGATGCAGTTGACTGCGCAATACAAAGTGGCTACACCGGTCAATTGGAAAAAAGGGGAAGACGTGATCATTGTACCCAGTGTCTCTGATGAAGAAGCAGGAAAACTCTTTCCACAAGGCTTTAAAACCATCAAACCTTACTTGCGCACGACAAAACAGCCCGATTAATTTAGGTTTACTCTGTCCAAGTAGAGAGTCAGTCTGAATAGCTGTGAACGAATGCTAACTGAATGGCTGTTCACCGATTATTTTCTGCAATTTCTGCAGTTCAGGCAGGCGCCGCTTGTAGCCGGTTTCTTCGATCAGTTTCGCCGCTTGCGGCACGTGGAATTGCGGTGACGGTTAACTAAATACACTAGTTATGCCATATTGCTAGCATGGCTAGCTTACCTCGTGCTGTAATTCCCATGACTGGCGCGAACTTAAGATGAAGAAACGCAGCCCAAAAAAGTAAAGGGTGGAAGTTAAGTAGCTTTAGTAAGCTGTCACCGTAATTCTACGTCCAGTTCTGGAATTCCAACTGGGTAAAAAATCACGGGCATGATTTGTATGTATTGATGTCAGCTAATTTTAGAAAGGAATTCCTATAATGTTTTTATTAAAGAAACTCATGACTTCAATGAGTAAATCTCTGACTGTGAGATTAATTTTTATTGTATTTGGTATGGGTAATGCGAGCTTGTTTGCTGCAGGTTTTGCTGATACCAATACAATTCAGAAGGCCGTGGCTGCTTACAAGACTATTGAAACGCTGCGTAAAGAGACGCCAATTAATGGCGATGCCATTGCTAGTGCCTACACGGGAGCGTTACAAATATTGGCACAGGAAGCTGAGATCAATTCACTCAAACTGAATAGTGACATCCTGGTTGCAATTGAAGAGATCAAAAGTGGAAATGAGCCAAGACTGGCGACTCAGGTGATCGACAAGACTTTGCAACGCGTTTTTTACCAAAGTATTTTGAATCGTATCACAATGATACAACGTCGATTTAACACTGCAACATCTGCTGAATTAATTCAAATGTTGGATGACGTAGTTGCAGCATTTCAAGCGATTACCGGCACTGTTGCAAGAACCAATGAAATACTGAGTGCTGATAGACAAACAATAATTTCAGGAAGTAACCCAGCACTGGATGTTCAGTTTAATGAATCGGTTGCGCGGATTAGGAGGGCACTGGATAAAAGTAATCCCGAGGAAGATTCCGGCGTTATTGCTGTTGAGTTCTCTACCACAAGAATTGCATTAGCCCAAGCTTATTATATTGGGGTTTTACGTACAGTGGCCAGTGTTCTTGAGAATAGAAGCACGGATCCGGAGACGACAGCCGTATCGCTAAAAGAAGGGGAATTTTTTTATCGTATTATTGAATCATTGGTCGCGCAGGGTAACCGGGTCGGCAATCAACTCATTAAAGCGCAACTGGCAGGAAATGCTGCAAATGTTGTAGCCTATGAAATCGTTAGTGAATTAATCAAAGGATTTGTTGGTCAGGTTTATGGCGAAATGAGTTACCAATCAATAAGTATTGGTGTAAATCGCTTTCAAGCTATGTCAGAAGCTTCAGGAGCAGCAGCTTATGCTAGAGTCTTTCTACCGGATGTCGAGGTGCGCTTAGGCGCTGAAGTGCGTGGCAATCTGGAAACTGCACTCAGTAATCTGCAAACTGCAAGCAGCGAAAATAGCGTGCCTAAATCTGCAGCAGCTCGTGATGCGATAGCGGCGATTCTGCTTAGCTATCAGAAGGAGCTAAATTTGATCGATCCCAGGACTACAATCGATACGGGTTTTGTTTATAATGCTTCAACAAGTTATTATCAGATTAGTGGATATCGTGCAGAAAATCCTGTGAATGCGGAAGCAATTGCTGCAGCATACACCGGAGAGTTGCAGCAATTAACTCAAATCATTGATCTGGCCTATGGATTGACGATTGATCAAAATGTTCTAGCAGCTATTGAAAATGTCAGAAATGGAAATCAAGTTGCGTTAGCTTCGCAAGTAATCGACAAATCGATACAACGAGTTTTTGCGCTTGCCATTTACAATCGAACAACATTAGTGCTTGATAATTTTGATAGTTTGGCAACGGATAAATTGGCACTGGAATGGGATAGGGTGGAAACAGCCTATTTGGCGATCATGCTTGCTGTCGGCAAGGTAAACAAGGTATTGACAAAGGATAAACAAACGCTCAAAGATGAGGCTGGTCCGGATCCATATCCGGAGGACCAGTTTTCGCTGGCATTTTTGAATGGCAGAGAAGCTTTAAGCAAAGCGAATGCAAATGACCGCACCACTCTTGCGATAGCACGCGAAAACATCATCGTTCCGCTGGTCAGGGGCTTCTTGAACGGCGTATTGCACGAAGTCGAGGGGGTTATTGCTAATAGAAGTATCGATGTTGATGAAGCAAGGGTAGGGCAGTTGGGAGGTGATCTTCTCTACCGTACTGTTGAAGTATTTATCGCCCAGGATAATCCATCAGGCAACGATCGCATCAAAGCCCAATTAACCGGTGATTTGGCGGATGTGGTCGCTAATGAAATCGTTAGTGACATCAACAAAGGGGTTATTGGTCAATTTAGAAGAAATATCAGTCAGATTGAATCAACGTTCGGTGTTGATCGGAATCGGGCACTGCTTGCTTCTGAGAGAATATCTTTATATGCCACTATCTTCTTGCCTGACCTGGAATTGCGTTTAGGCACGCAGCAGCGTGTAAAGATGCAAAATGCATTGCAGGATTTGAGAGAAGCTATTGAAACTGATAATTCTGCCAAAGCAATCACTGCAGGATCGACGATTACTGAGATCATTTCTGCATACGAGGATGAGTTAGTTTAGAACTCACAATTCAGAAGTCAAACAACTGCGCCTTACCGTGAATTTTTACGGTAAGGCGCAGTTGTTAGTACTATCCCGGATATTGCATGAATTGCGCATTCCCTCACTTATCTCTTGATTCCACAAGAAATTTATCTCAGTCAGGCGTATGAATAACCACACCATTTATTCTAAAAATCACTTTTTAAAACAATATCATGTGTAATAATCGTGCGAATTTATGCAATGTCTGGATTACGGTAACAGTTTACTAAATACACGTAACTCTCACCCTTTACTTTTTGGAGGCCACGTTTCTTCGCCTTAAGTTCACGATCAGTCATTGCCGTTAATTTTTCGATCCAATCCTCTGAACCCAAGGGTCATCCCGTTGTTTCCGACTGAGGAAGTCTTTTGAATGCCTCGTTAACATCTTCCTGAGCAAGAAAGGTTTCGAAGTCACCATAACGATTTAGCACAGGTGCAACCTTGACCAACTCGTTGTCCTGCGCTGACAAGTGACTGGCAACACTCGACCAGCACCAATCTTCTGCCCGCTCAACCAATCCAGCACGAACCGGGCTCATCGAGAGACGTATCGCACGGCGGCATGCGCTAGGTGTTCCACATCTATCACAATTGAGCCAAACCACCCTTGCCATAAATGCCCTGTCACTTGCAGGCGAGCATTTATATATCCGGTATAACGCCGATGTGCATCGGCAAAAGTGCGGCGTAATCCATCTTCATCCGAAGGAACAATAATGATATGCACATGATTGGGCATCAAGTAGTAGCACCAAATCTCTGTTTCGGCCTTTCGGGCTGCCTCCCCTAGCAATACCCCATAAAGTTCGTAGTCACCATCCTCAAAGAATGTTCGAGCGCGACGATTTCCACGTTGTGTCACATGATGTGGATAGCCGGGAATTACAATACGAGGTAAATATGGAATAATTAGTGTATTTAGTAAGCTATCGTCGTAATTCTACTTATTTCTCAAGCATTGTTCAGACAATGGCATATAGAAAAACACAGCGGCGAATCGAAGAAGACTTCGATTCGCCGCTCGTTGAAAGTAGCATCAACCCCAGCTTCTTTTAAAAGATCTAAAAGCTACTCCTGGAATTGGCTTGAATTTTTAGTGGATCGTTTATTTTCCTTTCTTCATCGCATCACAACTATCGAGGAAGGCTTGCCGTCCAGCTTCATCGTTCTTAAAAGCTGTAAGGGATGACTCCAGTCCTCTTCCTGCACAATTTTCCGAACTTGCTTCGGGAACTCCGCCACAACCGATCAGTGCGATACTTAGGCCAATAATACAAGCGACGCTAAATTTAAAATTCATCTAAAATTTTCCTCTATAAAATATTCACTATGGCTTAATGGTTAAACTCGATTTCTCAATCGTTTGGCGCTGGCCCGGCCATTCGAACCCAACGGTATAATTCTACATGAATCCTCATAGTCATAGTATTTCTGTCATGCTTTAGGCTGGATGGAACAAAAGGAGATTACCGTCATGTCATGGAGTCTAAAGAATTGGCACCGGAACCACATTCTTCAGCAAGAAGGAATACCCGATCCCATCTGGCAGAAGCTAATTCACCTGCGCTGTCTGAAAGGGCTCAATCCTGAGGAGCTCTCGCGCTTGCGTGATTGCGCCACACTGTTTCTGCATGACAAGCAAATTTATGGCGCGCACGAACTGGAAATTACCGATGAAATGCGTGTGACGATTGCACTGCAGGCTTGCATTCTGATTCTGAATCTTGACCTGGATTACTATCAGAACTGGAGCCAGATTATTGTGTACCCCGGTGAATTTATTCTGGATTACGATTATGCGGATGAATTTGGTGTTGTGCATCATGTGCATCGCGTCGCATCGGGCGAAGCCTGGTCTGCCGGGCCGGTAATTCTTTCCTGGCAGGATGCAGCAGATACCGATACCCATCCCGGGCATAATGTAGTCATCCATGAATTCGCACACAAGATTGACATGCTGTACGAAGGCGCCAACGGCTGCCCGGAGTTGCACGCCAACATGAGCGCGTATACCTGGCATGAAGTATTCAGCAGTGCCTATGCCAAATTCTGCCATCAGGTCGATAAGCGACATGAAACCATCATTGATCCGTACGCGGCGGAGAGTCCGGCAGAGTTTTTCGCGGTATTGAGTGAAGTATTTTTTGAACTGCCGCTAATCACCCAGCAATACTTTCCCTCTGTTTATGAACAGTTGGCACTGTTTTACCGCCAGGATCCGGCGCAGCGCTGGCGTTGATCGGATACTAGTTTTTATCCGATTTTATTGACGCATGTTTTTTCACAGCGTCAAGATCAATTTCTGTGTACGCACTGACGACAAAATCTGCTTTCTCTAATTTTCCGGGATCATAGGTTGTAGTGATCGCAATGCACCACATCCCGGCGCTTTTTGCGGCGTCAATCCCATGCGGCGCATCTTCAATGACGACGCAGTTTTCCGGCGATGACTGGAGTTGCTGCGCTGCGTACAGAAAAATGTCGGGATTGGGTTTGGAGCGATAGCCTACTTTATCCAGCGTGTAGATTTTGTTCTCAAACAGCGTCGAAAGACTAAGTCGCTGATCCACTTGCTTCAGCAGATCTTGATCCATCGATGTTGCGATACAGGTTTTGTAGCGGTTGCGCACGGATTCGTAGAATTCAAGAAATCCGGAGATGAAGCTGGTTTCATGAATAAAAAGATCCTGCACGATATCTGCACGCTCTTGCGCTAACGTTTCGGTATCTCCTGCAAACTGATACGCTTGTCTCATCACTTCCACCCCTTCGGCAAGCGTCCGTCCGGTGAGTAATGGTTTGATCCGTTCCCGGTCATAGACAAAGCCCCTACGCTGCAAAAAGATTTCCTGACCCTTGTCCCAAATCGCTTCCGTGTCAATCACAATGCCTTCCGCATCAAAGATAATCGTATCAATCATGACATTGCGCTCAAATTAGAATCGTTCATGTAAAACAGCATTTTATTTTTTTAATAGCCCCCCAAGGCTGCTTAATAATTCTTTGAAAGTTTTTTCTTTAATATGGCCATAGACCAGGAGGGCAGCTAACAACATCACGACAAAAAAGGTAAAGGACAGAAGACCGAATTTCTCGGTAACCATCAAATAAAAACCAAGCCCGGAGAGCAGGGTTGCAAATCCCATGATGATGATAACCGGGGCGATTTTCCAGCCGGTGGATTCAGACCGGGATTCCGGCGTGCGCGCAGGAAGATCCGGATATTCCGTACCGGCATGCTTTTGCAAAACAGCCAAGGCAGGCAATGCTTTTGCTGTGGCCCAGGAAAATAATCGCGGCCCATAAAAAGCCCCGGTGTTTTCATCGATCTTGTCTTTAAGGCTATGCATAGCTTCATGCGCCAATGCGCTTTTCTTATCATCCAAATTCTCCGATCCGAGAAGAAGCCGCATCAACAAGGTATCGGTCATGAACATAAAGCCATAACCGCCGGTTTGGCCATGCGCAATTTTGGTTTGGTCAATTTCCACCCATTCTTCTCGCAACCTGATGGCTTTATCCGGATTCCGCAGCAGCCATTCGATGGCCTGTTTTTCCTGTTCCAGAAATGGACTTAAATTATTGTTGCGCGCAATTTGTAATACCAATGCAGCATGGATTGTGTGTACGCCCTGCAGGGGCCCCGGCGCACCGAATGAGCCGCGAATTTCATCTCCCCCATCGTTGTAATAAGCATTCACCAAATGTTGCAGACTTTCTGATATCTGGCTTTGATAAGCGCCAGGATAGGCATCGTAGGCATCCAGCAAAGCTGTCAGCGCAAAACAAGTCGGCATCAGTGCATCGGGCTTACCTCGGGCGTAACTCCAGCCTTTTGTATTTTCATTTCTGCGCCCAAGCAGCCAGATCAGCGCCAATTGCACCGGGCCTTCGTCAATCCCCTTACCGGCTTTGATGAGCGCCTGAATCGCATAGCAAGTACGCACCAAGTCAGGAATATCGATGGTTTTACCGTCATCCGTGGTTAACCCCCGTGGCCACGAACCAGCATCTTGGCCATCCACTGTTTGATGTTTCAGAAGAAAATCAACCGCGCCGCGGATCGAGCTAGTGCCCGCATGACAAATCCCGCTATCGATCAAAGCAATCATCGCCTCGGCAGTATTCAGTACATTGACATGACTGCCGCGACGCTCGCCCCATCCCTTCGATTCACTATCCTGCTGCTGTTCCAGCCATCGGCCCGCATTTTTGATAATTTCAGTGATCTGAGTCATGCAATCCCCTTCGAAATTTTTTGCCGCCAGAATCGTCACTCTGGTGACACACATTTGGCACATTGGCCGCCCGGAATTTCCGTGCGCATGCGTGACGCCATGCTAAAAAATTAATCTGCAGTATGGCAGGATGTGCCGATGCTGGAAAGTGCATCAGTCGAAGGATGATTTTTTTCAGGGAATGTCCAGATTGTAATGTCTATATTCGCAATTCCCCACATGAATATCCCTTAGTTGAGAATCTTCGACGCCGCCCTCAAAATAGGCGACAAATACCCGCATGGTTTCTTCATGCGCGACTATAAGCAGGTTTTTATCCTGCTGCGCTTTTAACCAGTCGATAAAGCGCAAAACACGCTGCTTGTGATCCAGCAAAGACTCACCGCCATTTACGCGCGCCCGGAGCGGATCATGACTAATCGCTGCGAAATAATCCGATACCGGTTCACGATCTCCGCCGTTTGGCGCGTTCGTGGCAGAGGCGAAACCAGAATGCGCTCAAATGCCACCTCTCGTAGCGCCAACGCTGCCGATTGCGCTTGTGCGATGCCTGCCTCCGTTAAATAAACATCCCTGGCGGGGTCGTCGTTACACAGACCGAGGTCGTTATAGTTCGTGCGCCCGTGGCGCACGCAGTAGAAGTTCATGTGAATTTAAAAAACTTACAGTGCATTACAAGATACGATTCCTTGGCTAGTTGATTACCAATTTTCACTCAATCGATCTTTATTGGTGATTTGATATCTCCATAATTCATTTGCCAATTTCTAATTGACACGCCACACTTTCAATCATATAGTCAACAGCACGATTAAACAAGCGATTAAAAATGATTACAGCCAATGATCTAAAAACGAAAGGAATTGCCTGCCTGGAAGAAAGCTTGGCGGATAAAACGGAAGACATCATCACTGTGCGCGGCAAAGAATGTTTTGTCGTGATGAAAATCGAGCAATATCATTATCTGCGTGAGATGGAATTGGAAGCTGCCCTTTACGAAGCACGGCAGGATCTGGCGTCCGGTCAATTCAGCAAAGATACGATCGATCAACATGTCGAGGACCTGTTTCCTAAATGAGCTACACGCTCATCTTCACCGGCAGTTATAAGAAACGCGCCAAACGCTTTGCACAGAAACACCCGGAATTAAAAGAGCCTTATCGAAAAACCTTGCAATTACTGGCTTTTAATCCATACCATCCTTCCCTGAGAATCCACCCGTTAAAAGGCAAATTGTCAGCGTTACATTCGGTATCGATTAATCTCAGTTACCGCATTACGCTTGAAATACTGATTACTGAAAAAGAAATTATTCTGGTTAATGTGGGGAGTCATGAGGATGTGTATCAGGCGGGGTAGGTGCGCTACTTTGCACCGCCACAAAATTTTCAGTGCGCGGCCCTTATGGCTTTCCTACCCAATCCACCAGCTCGGAATAACCAGCCAATGTAGTGTCAGCAGTCACAAAGCGGGCTGGCATGGCTAATGCCTGAGCAATCAACAAACGATCAAATGGATCCGTGTGTATCATCGGCAGACGCGCAACGCCCGCAGCGTGCTCGGAAGAAACAGGCATCTCAATGAAACCGGTCATTTCCGCACCGTCGGCAATTCCTTTGGCTGAATAATGAAATTTAATTTTTCCCAATGCCGACTTAATCGCAATTTCCCAAATGCTGGCCGCACTAAAATACACTTCGACAGACGGCGATTCCAACTGCGTTCTCAGGGAATGAGGCAATCGATCAGGCGTATCCAGCGCCCATAGCAGAATATGCGTATCGAGCAGCAATCGCATTGTTAGCGATTTTAGCGATTCTCAGAGGATGGTTCGATAGCTCCACTCTGAAATTGCATCGCCACATCCTCGGGTAATACGGCATCGAAATCTTCCGGAACATTCAACTGCCCCTTGAATATACCCAAGCTTCGAGGGGCAGATAAGCTGTGCAGCGGCACTAATTTAGCAATGGGCTTCCCCGCTTTAGCGATGATGATTTCCTCACCGGCTGCAGCCTTCTCGATAAATCGGGATAAATGGGTTTTTGCTTCATGGATGTTGATGGTAAGCATATTGGTATTTTCTTATCACAGGGATTAACTGGACTAAGTTTAGTCAAGTTAGCTCATTAAGTCAAAACTCACTACTCACTACACATGACATAAATCCACTGCCGCATATTCAATAGCAAAAACGATACAATGCGGTTTTTCTCTCGTTAGCCAACGAATAAGAAAGGGGAATATCCATGAAAATCGATATTGATCAATTGAATGAATCAGAACTCATTGATCTTAACAGACGAATCGTTGAACGACTTCGCTTTCTCCGCCAAATGCGAGCTCACACAAGCATGCTTGCATTCTCAATTGGTGACAAAGTTTGCTTCGAGCCTGACAATGAACCTCCGGTATTTGGAATCATTACGCGCTACAACAAAAAAACTGTCTCCATCCTTGCCGAAGATGGCAATAAATGGACCGTATCGCCACAACTTCTGCGTAGAATCACTGACATTTCTTAATCCGACCAAGCTGATTATAGCCAACGATCTAAAGACCAAAGAATTGCGTGCCTGTAAGAAGATCTGGCGGATAAGACGGAAGACATTATCACCGTGCGCAGCAAGGGATGTTTTGTCGTCATGTGAATCGAGCAAAGCCACTATCTGCGTGAAGTAGGATTGGAAGTCGCGCCCCTTCGTTCGCAAACAATAAATTGCTTATTTCCCGAACGTTTCCTTGTCGTAAATGGCTACGCCAACCCGATCGATATGCGCAACTAGGTCGACATTTTCAAGCTGGCGATATTGCGATAAATCCACGGTATAAGGCAGCATCAAATCGTCAATCTGATCTTCAATCTGCATGAATTCGGCGAATGAAATCTCGCTGCCTTTGATGGTCAGATCAATATCGGAACCTGCACGGTAATTTCCTTTGGCGCGTGAACCGTAAATCAGTACCGAATCGATGGCAGCATACTGCGCGAATACACTGTTGAGTTTTTCCAATGTGGTGGACGATAAACCAAATGCGCGCTCCTGGTTCACGGCAGATACTTTTCCATTTCTGTTTTCAGCGTGACGAACAGCGGATAGTAGTTGCGGATAATCGTATCTACCAACAGCTCGGCTGTACGCTCGTCGTAGGTATGCGATGAGATATTGCGGCTTTGAATCATCGCCATCCACTGCTCACCATCGCTGATGAGTTCAACTTTAAACGCTTCACGGGTCGCGTCTTTTGAACCTTTGATATTTTGGTTGCCCTGATCCCGCAAGAAATCTTTCAACATATTCCAAGCTAATTCATGGGTAAATTCGAATGCCTGGATGACACCCTGTTTTTCCAATTGGCTGAGTGCACGTTGTTTGCTGAGATCAACTGCGCTTTGCAGTTGCAGCAAGGCTTTTTTGTAGTTCGCAAATCGCTGCTGCCAGCGAATATCCAGATTGTCCATTTTAGGCTTATCGGTTGATTGAGAAGAAATTTATAGTCGTCATTATAGCTGTGGCGTATCCCCATTTATCAACTCGTGATTAGCCAGAGACTGTTGAAGAGCGTATTCAAGACAGCCAATTTCCTCACAAAAACCGGTTAAAAAGTGCAACTTTAAATTTTGGCTTCTGCTGATACATCGAAGTTGCTTGCAGTAGATTCAGCTTACAAAATATTAGGTAGAGTCATCAGATGGCGACGCGACATGGCGATAACCAAATAAAATCAGAAAGGCTCCAATGAACCCTAGAACCAATCCACAAAGAAGAAAGTATCGATACGGAACGGCGAATGCCGAACGGTTAGTAACCCATTCACGAAAGCGAAGACGCTTCGCCTTGGATTGATCTGCCCGTAAGCGCCCACCTTCCTCCGCATCCCCCGCTAGCAAGACGATGCGGATTTCATCCAGAGGCATAGCACGAGGAAATTCGATCAACAGCTCTTTCCCAGATGGATGAGGATAGCTAATAACCTGTGCGGTTATGTCTTCTCTGCCAAGGGAAACGTCGTCAAAAATTGGACTCTTGGCGACAGGAAAAACTTGCACTAAGGCGTGTTCAAGATTCTCGAGGAAACCCGAAGTCGACCTAACCCCACTCAGCAGTGGAATTGGGAGAACGGCAACAATCAATCCCATAAACATTAGAATCGCTGCCATTCGATGCCGATCCCTGACTAGGGCCATAGCTGTACCACCTAAATGCAATCAGACTTACGAAATGAAACAATATATTTTTTCAGAAATATTTCAATCATTGCCACCCCATGATCTATCTTCATTCATTAAGGTAATACCTCAACATAAGTTTCATCATATCAAACTTCGTTAGATCCACAAATTAGATGCTTCGAAACAATTAGTCAAAACACGTAAAACTGGTGCGAATGCAGAAAACCTCAATATTTAATTGATTACGCAGAGCTTTGTTTCTTAACTCAATCAAGTGCTTGTGAAAATGTAACGTATATGATTAACCTGGTACCCAGAATCAGTATTAGTTCCATCAGAAATTGCACCGATCCGCTCCAGTAACTTGAGGCTTGCTTGATTAGCTGAATCGACGTATGCGACGGCAACTTTTCCATTCGCTGCAGCGAGGCGCACAAGGAATGGCACAACCACCCTAGCTATCCCTTTCCTAAGATGCGTTTGAGTAAGCAAGATATATAACTCAACCTCGAGCGACCCTCTTTTTTCAAGAAGACCACAGCGGCCAATAAAGGTATTTGTCTCAGAATCTGCAACAACTAAGAGCGAAGTGCAAGGAGAATAATTACGTAAGCTGCTCAGGAGATCTTGCTCTGTCCTATTACTGGGCCCACCGACATATTGCTTTATCTCTGCATTCTTTTCCATAGCGATATATGCCACATGATCTTGGGCTTCAAGGTAACGGACTGTAGCATTTCCAAGGTCGATAGGAATCATTATTAGTACATTTATTAAAATTAGACTTCCGAAATGCCCCGACATATCGCCTCAACAAGTCGCTCGTATTTGTAAGATATACCTATAAGTTAAAGGGCATTTCACCGATTTTTATTCGAGGCTATATGAATGTGCCGGTGCAATGCGCTTTGCTTTTTAGCACTCTACCTCAACTACCCCGGCTTCCCATCCACCCTTTGCCGCCAGTAAATCGGCGCATACTTAGCCGCCCAAAATACAAAACAACCTAGCCAAGCAAGTCCTGCAGCCACATACAACATCGGTGCGATCATTGGCACGATATCCGCCAATATTCTCAGTACTGTGGCCGCTTGAAAACTTAAGAACAGAATCCAGGTCATGTGATCCAGTTCCAGTGGGCGTCCCGAGTGCCCGAGCGTGACGCGTGACGCCATCGCCAGGATCATACTGGCAAAATAGCCAATCGCCAGTGCATGCAAGGGTGCCAGGCCGAGCAGCATGCTGCCGGATAGTATATACACCAGGCTTTGCACTGCGTACAGCAACATGGCAACACCCAGCCAGGCGAATGAAACATGCAATACCGCCAGTAAGCTCACGCGGAAGCTGCGCAGGAATCCCCAGCGGTACGATAAATAAAATGCACAGCCCGCCAGCGGAAAATCAACAATCCACAGATAGGCTGGCATATCCAGCGATTGCAGGCAGCCATGCGCACCAATACAAGCCAGCATTAACCAGAGCATCCAGTAGGGTCTGATTAATACGTAGTTGTCCAATACCCGGCTGGAGAAAAATGGAATCATGCGGTGCGAAACGGTCAGCACGATCGGCAACAGAAAAAACCAGATGCCCGCATGGCGCGCAAAATCGAGCGCCGCCGGGCTTTCGGTGACCAGCCACAACAAATACGCAGCCATACCCAGCCAACCCATGAGTAATGCGGCACTGGTTACGCGCGCATGGCGTTTGTCCTGAGCAGGCGCGGTGCCCAACAAGATGCGGAATAACACATAAACCGCAACGCCCCATCCGGCCAGCATGATCTCTACACCCATGATAATGATCACTTTGTGCGTCAATAGCCCGACATAAAACAACACAACGCCGATCGCCATCAATAAACTGGTAGCCATGTACTCACTCGGCTTTACTTTGTCGCCATTCAACCAGCTCGGGTACGTGGTAAACAAAAAACCAAAAATAAAGAACGGGAAAAAACCATAGACCATCAGGAAAGCATGCGCCCAAGTCGGGGCGATGCTCCAAACTGTGGCGGATCCCATTAGGGCATAGCGCCCGGTCAGATCAAACACCCACCAAAGCAGTGTCAGCACGCCTTGTAGCGCGCCGGCAAGAAACAAGCTGCGATGCGGCGCAGCCGAAATATGATCGCGAACGGTCGGCGGTATGGTCATTCGAGCTCCTTATGGGCACTTCTATAAATCCAAATTTCGTCACAACACTTTGTTGCTCACAAAAAATGTTTCCTTACATATCAATTATATGCTGCGTCACCATTTTTTGCTTGCGCCTCGTTTTGTTTGGAACTTTGAATTTTTAGAAGTGCCCTTATGAAATATGCATTTCTTCATAGTTCTAACTATCTCTTTAATTATCCAGATCAATTATTTCTCTTAAACCGGGTTATTTGCTATGATGCATGTCCTGCTTTGCGCAACGAATCTTCATGCTCAATATTGATCTGCATTGTCATTCCACAATTTCTGATGGTTTATTAACACCCGTTCAACTGGTCGAACGCGCCGCGCTACGCGGTGTTGAAACGCTGGCTTTGACCGATCATGACGACATCGCCGGGTTGGTAGAAGCGCGCCAGACAGCCGCCGCGAAAAATATCACATTTATAAACGGCGTGGAAATATCCGTCAGTTGGCGCGGCCGTACCTTGCACATTGTCGGACTGGACATTGATCCAGAGTATACGCCACTCATCGAAGGTCTGACCGCTATCCGCGCAGGCCGTTCGCAACGTGCCGCAAATATCGCTGCAGAACTCGAAAAAATCGGTATCCACGGCAGCTTGGAAGGCGCTTATGCCCATGTGGGCGAACGGCGCTTGATCGGGCGCACGCATTTTGCCCGTTTCCTGGTTGAGCAAGGCTATGCCAAAGACGTAAAATCCGTATTTAAAAAATATCTGGTAAAAGGCAAGCCGGGATATACTCCGCACGAATGGGCGGCACTCAGTGATGCGGTAAGCTGGATCTGCGGCAGCGGGGGGTGTGCAATCATCGCGCATCCGGGGCGCTATGATTTGGGTAAAAATGTACTCAATGATTTACTCGATGAATTTTGTGCGCTGGGTGGATCGGCCATTGAGGTGGTCACGTCGAGTCACACGCCTGAGCAGGTTCGTCACTTTGCGCAACATGCGCAAAACAAGAATCTGATGGCCTCATGCGGCTCAGATTTTCATGGTCCGGGCGAAAGCTTTCACGATCTGGGACAATTACCCGAATTTCCGCAGGGATGCACACCCGTTTGGCATCACTGGAAAAACACAATAGCAACCGAACTTGTATAATCTTTTGATAGACTGATTTAACACTCATTTAATCCAGATACAGTCCTTACTGTGGCCCAATTCTTCTCTATTCACACCGACACACCGCATTTACGCCTGATCAAACAGGCCGTAACGATCGTACGCAGCGGCGGAATCATCGTTTACCCCACGGATTCCTGCTATGCCCTGGGTTGTCACCTCGGTGATAAAAACGCGATGGCGCGTATCCGCACTATCCGGCAAGTGGATGAGCGCCATCATTTCACGCTGGTGTGCCGGGATCTGGCAGAAATTTCAACCTACGCAAAAGTCGACAACAGCCAGTACCGGTTACTCAAAGCCACGACGCCCGGCAGCTACACGTTTATTTTACAGGCAACGCGGGAAGTTCCGCGCCGCATGCAACACCCGAAACGCAATACCATCGGCCTGCGCATTCCCGATCATCCAGTCGTTCTGGCGCTGCTGGAAGAACTCGGCGAGCCATTACTGAGTTCTACGTTAATATTACCGGAAGACGAATTTCCGCTGAATGATGCGGAAGAAATCCGCGAGCGCCTGGAGCATCAGGTTGAACTGATCATGGATGCCGGTTCCTGCGGAATAGAAATGACCACCGTGATTGATTTGACGACCGATGTACCCGAATTGATCCGTCCAGGTAAAGGCCGTCTCGAACCGTTTGGATTCAGTCATGGATGAAATTATTCAAGGCATTGCCATTTATGCCTTACCGGTTATTTTTGCCATCACTATGCACGAAGCGGCGCATGGTTATATTGCCAAGCATTTTGGTGACTTCACTGCCTTTAATGAAGGACGCATCAGCCTCAACCCGATCCGACATATTGACCTCATCGGCACGATTTTGGTACCGCTGACGTTATTCGTTCTCAGCAAGATGACGATCGGCGCGGGATTTCTATTTGGCTGGGCCAAACCGGTACCGGTTAATTTTTCTAACTTGCGTCAGCCGAAACGCGACATGTTGTGGGTAGCTGCAGCCGGACCCGGCGCCAATCTGCTGATGGCGCTTTTTTGGGCTTTGATGATTAAATTAGCCATTACCATGCCCGAAAGCAGTTTCGCAAAACCGCTAGCGCTGATGGGAATCGCAGGGATCGAAATCAATGTCATCCTGATGGTGCTTAACCTGCTGCCACTCCCGCCTTTGGACGGCGGCCGCATGGCCATCAGTCTGCTGCCACACCGCTTGGCTTACCCGTTTTCCCGGATCGAACCTTACGGCTTTATCATATTATTGGGATTGTTATTCAGCGGTGTGCTGGGTACGGTGATTGGGCCTATGATTACCTGGACTAAAATAATTATTGTGTCAATTTTTGGGTTATATATCTAACAACGTTTTACATTTAGGATATCAAAATGTTTGCTGATCGCGTTTTATCAGGCATGCGCCCCACCGGCAGCCTGCATTTAGGACATTATCATGGCGTATTAAAAAATTGGGTAAAATTGCAGCAGCAATATGAATGCCTGTTTTTTGTCGCGGATTGGCATGCTTTGACCACCCATTACGACACGCCGGAAATTATCGAACAGAATGTCTGGGATATGGTGATTGATTGGCTGGCTGCGGGCGTTGATCCCTCGCAGGCGATTTTGTTCATTCAGTCCAAAGTCCCTGCCCACGCCGAACTGTATTTATTGCTGTCGATGATGACACCGCTCGGCTGGCTGGAACGCGTGCCCACGTATAAAGACCAGCAGGAAAAATTGTCCGAGAAAGATCTCAGCACCTATGGTTTTCTTGGCTATCCGCTGCTGCAAAGCGCGGATATTCTGATTTACCGCGCCAATCTGGTTCCCGTCGGGGAAGATCAAGCACCGCACCTGGAATTTACACGCGAAATTTCGCGCCGCTTCAATCATATTTATGGCAAAGAACTCGGCTTTGAAGAAAAAGCGGAATTAGCCGTCAAAAAGCTGGGCTCAAAGAAATCAAAACTGTATACCGAGTTGCGCAATCTGTATCAAGAGCAGGGCGATGAACATGCATTGGAAGAAGCCCAATCATTACTGAATGAGCAACAGAATCTCAGCCTGGGCGACCGGGAACGCTTATTTGGTTATCTTGAAGGCGGCGGCAAAATGATTCTTACCGAGCCGGAAACATTGCTCACCGAAGCCTCCAGAATGCCCGGCCTGGATGGTCAGAAAATGTCCAAATCCTATAACAACACCATCAGTTTGCGCGAAGACCCGGAAAGCATCCGAAGAAAAGTCCGTACCATGCCGACGGATCCGGCGCGAGTGCGGCGTAGCGATCCGGGTGATCCTGCCAGATGCCCGGTTTGGCAATTCCATTTGGTTTATTCCGATGATAACACCCGTGAATGGGTACAGCGCGGTTGCAAGAACGCGGAAATTGGCTGCCTGGATTGCAAATCGCCCATCATCGACAAAATTCTGGCTGAACAGGCACCGATGTATGAGCGCATTATGAAGTACGAAGAAGATCCCACCCTGGTGCGCAACATCATTGCGGATGGTTGTGAGAAAGCCAACAAACTGGCCGAAGAGACCATGCGTGACATACGCGAAGCCATGGGACTCAGTTATTCCTGATAAACCTTGCAATCGGGCAATTGAATCGATCACCACCCAATGAGCAACAGGCAGCAGTGAATTCCGTTATTGATTCTGTTGAACCCCATCCGTTCGCTAAAATCTGTGGCGAGCCGTTGCTGGAGATTCCGCAGGATTTGTATATCCCGCCTGACGCACTCGAAATTTTCCTGGACACCTTCCAGGGTCCGCTGGACTTATTGTTATATCTGATCCGCAAACATAATCTGGAAATTCTGGATATTCCGATGGCCGAGCTCACCCTGCAATATATGGCCTATGTTGAAATGATGCGCACTGATCAACTGGAACTGGCAGCGGAATATCTGCTCATGACCGCGTTGCTGATTGAAATCAAGTCACGCATGTTATTACCCAACCCAAAAACAGCAACAGAAGAAGAACATGATCCGCGCGCCGAGCTGGTGCGTCGTTTACTCGAATACGAGCAAATGAAAAAGGCCGCATTACGCCTCAATGAATTGCCGCAAGCTGAGCGTGACTTTAGCATCATTCAGATGTGGATCGAGCAAAATACAGTCGAACAATTACCCAGTATCCACACGGATGATTTGTACCATGCCTGGGTCGCCATTCTGACGCGCGCCAAAGTCAACCGCCATCATCAAATCAAGCGTGAAACCCTTTCTGTGCGTGCCTATATGAGCCAAGTGCTGCGCGATTTGCGCGGGCACAAACAGGTTGAATTCTATGACTTGTTCAGCCCCTCAGCGACTGTCGCTGAAGTTGTTGTCACTTTTCTGGCGATCCTGGAACTGGCCAAGGAATTGTTGCTGGAAATTTCTCAGGTAAAAGATTCTGGAATGATTTATGTCTGCGCCATTGATGCCGCTTCATCAGCCTGACCCATTGGACTCGCTGAGTCTCGCGAAAACCAGGCAGATTCTGGAAGCAGCATTGCTGGCGGCACAGGATCCTTTGCCCATTAGTGAGTTAAAAAAGCTATTCCATAATGAAATAAGCGCTGCCGTGCTTTCCAAATTACTGGAAGAAATCCGCGAAAAATGGAGTGATAGCGGCGTTGAACTGGTCACGGTAGCTAGCGGCTGGCGGTTCCAGACCAAAGCGGCCATGCAACCGTATCTGGATCGGTTGACCCCGCAAAAAGTACCGCGTTACTCACGCGCGGTTCTGGAAACCCTCGCCATCATTGCCTATCGCCAGCCCGTGACACGCGGTGATATTGAAGAAATCCGTGGCGTGGGTGTTTCCAGTTCGGTGCTCAGAACACTCATTGCGCGCGGCTGGATTGAAGCTGTCGGACATCGTAACGTACCCGGAAAACCGGAATTGTTCGCCACCACACAGCATTTTCTGGATGATCTGAATCTGCGCTCGCTAGAAGAACTTCCACCACTGGAAGAGATGAAATCCTTGATTGAGTCCAGCGACAAGAATCAGGGCCTGCCTTTTGAAGAACCGGAAGAATCCGGTCACTGAGATTTTGCCGCCCGCTGCGCTTCAATCAATGCCGGAGTCAAGTGTGGCGCAATCACCTGCAGCAATTGCCCGAATATTTTGGGATTGCCAGCAATAATTTGTCCGCTTTCCAATTGTGTCTCATTGCCTTCCAGATCACCGACCAATCCACCGGCTTCGGTAATCAGCAGACAACCGGCGGCCATGTCCCATGGCGCCAAGCCAATTTCCCAAAAACCATCATAACGTCCGTTCGCCACATAGGCCAAATCCAACGCAGCAGAACCCGGCCGGCGAATTCCCGCTATGCGTGGAACAATGTCCTTCAAAATGGCAATATAAGCGTCCAGATGCGTCAGATCACGAAATGGAATGCCCGTACCGATCAAACAATCCTCAAGCCGGGTACGTTTACTGACACGAATCCGGCGATCATTCAGAAAGGCACCGCCACCTCGGCTAGCCGTAAATAATTCATTATTGGTTGGATCGTAAACCACTGCATGGCTGAGCATACCTTTATGCTTGACTGCAATGGAAACCGAATATTTTGGAAAACCATGCAGGAAATTGGTCGTACCATCGAGTGGATCAATAATCCACTGATATTCTGAATTTTTTTCATCGCCCCGGCGACCACTCTCTTCCGCCAGAATCGCGTGATCGGGATAAGCCGCTAGCAAAACCTTGATAATAGCGTCTTCAGCCGCACCATCCACTTCACTCACATAATCACTGTGTGATTTTTTCGACACATTGAGCAAATCCAGATTCTGTGAAGCCTGATTAATAATACTACCGGCACGGCGCGCGGCTTTCACCGCGATGGTTAGCATTGGATGCATATTTTTGATTCAGAATTTAACAGAAAGAAGCGCGATTCTAATATGAATCCACCTTGCACGCTTGATTTTATGGATTTGCAGATAATCGGCCGCAATCAAGAATCTGTCTGCTATGTTGCAAGAGTGTACCGGAAAATCAAAAAAACCCACATTCCGATATCGAAATGCGGGTTTTTAAAAAACACCAGCAATACCCAGATACTACTTAGGTATTTTTTAGCCCTGCATACGACGGCGTGCTGAGAAACCGATTAAACCAAGACCAGCCAGCAACATGGCATAGGTTTCTGGTTCTGGAACAGCCATGATGTATTCGTAACCAAAAGTAACCGAATGTTGACTAGCGATGGTACCGAGGTCATAAGCCAGGTTAATCGACGAGTCAGCGAAACCATAATCACCAGGTGCTTGTGCGGCAGCTAGCATCAGCGCTGGATCAACTGGGCTGCAGCAGTTAGAACCAACAAAAGGATTGATCGCAAATGCCGATGCGCTTGTTGTATTAGCCAGCGTTAACGACCATCCATCCAAACTTGTGGCCGTTACAGAACCTGCATTTCCTGTCGCATTGATTACGTTAGTTGTGTCAAACCCAAGACCAACCGGAACACCTTGATCCGGGTCAATACCAACACCCCATTGAACGTCAGTTGCTGTAGCACCAGTATTGTTCGTCAGTTGAACCTGGACAGCCACATGACCGCTTGTTGGAATGCTTACCGTTTCAATAAAGCTCCAGCCACCACTAAAACTAGCAGTAAGCACTAAATTGCCGCCCGAAAACACGATTGAAGAAATAAATGGATTCGATGCATCTGTTCCAAATGGAGCACCCACCGACTCATCTGCTACCGCAACAGACGAACCATTGGCATTGAACGAGTAATTTGATGCCCATGTACCGAGGTTAACAAATTCCCTTCCCAAATAGCTCATGCCAAGGGCTGTTGTATTTGAAAAATAACCGGCATCAGCGATTGTAGCTGAGGTGCCCGCTCCATCAGTAATTACAGCTGCAGCATTTGCTGAAGAAACAAACGCGCCACATAATGCTATTGCTACTACTTGCGCCAGTAGATTTTTTCTAAATTTCATAATTCTTACTCCTAATAAAGTTCTAAGACTACTCAGGCCAACAATATATATACTTCAACAGGTCATTGAAAAAACGTATTCGAGGTAACCGATGCAAAGCAGAAACAGGAGAAAAATCGCAGTTTATGTATAATAAATAAGCATCTGCGCCTATTTTCAACATCACAGCGGCAACGCAGATAGTTTTCCAGCGGTCTGTTAGAAGTACAGCCTATTCTGCTTACAAAACAACTTTATTGATATAAGCATTATGCTTATTTTACAGAAAATTTGTTTGTAGAAAATAGTTTATGTGCAATATTGACTAATTACTCCCTAAAAATCCTATTTTTCCATCCTATCGTTATCCGCCGCATTAAGGAATTGCAACACATTCATTGGTCTACCTAACCGTTTAGGTGTTGTCGAGAACTCCGTCCACATAGACCCAGTAGCCGGTTCTATAGCATTCCGCTGCGCAGTATTTCTGCCTATTTCTGAAAAGAACACTAGGTATGGCCGTCACACGATCAAAGCACCCGCGTCGAAGCTAAGGCGATCACGCCGATACTTTTGCAGCAAAACTTCTTCGGGATTCTGTTGATACCAATCTGAATAACAAGAACGGCAGCGATATCCATCTCTTTTCATTGCTTAGGGAAACGCTGAATAACTCATCGCGCAGTAGAGATCAAGCCGAGTGATCATGTAATATTGCGATAATTTGCCCAATTTTGACCTGAATCGCATCATTTTTTGCATTATTACCCTCATTTCTTGTTTTCAAGGCGCAACTAGGCTGCCTGTTCTGCATAGCCACCGGCGAGCCAACAGCAAATTGGCAAGCCCGAACAGCGAGAACATCTGAGCGGTATTTTTGACCAATCCCTTGTAGC
>NZ_JAKFWH010000081.1 GCF_021731985.1 Nitrosomonas sp. | reverse complement strand
CCCGTTCGACCATCGCCTGCATCAGCTTCTGCTGAATCAGCCAAGCCGTTGGATAACTCACGCCCAACTGCCGCTTAAGGTCGAGTGCCGACAAGCCGGTCTTGGCTTGGCTGATCAGATAAATTGCTAAAAACCAAATGCTTAGCGCCAAGTGAGTGCTCTGGAACAAGGTGCCAGCGATCAGAGATGTCTGCAACCGGCAGCACTTGCATTGGAAGGTCTTGTGTTTTCCTATCTTAAGCAAGTAGTAATTCGCGTTACTACAGCCTGGGCAGCTGAATCCTTGCGGCCAACGGGACGCTTCCAATGCATCAGCGCATTGTTCATCTGTGCCAAACTGCGCAAGGAATGCAGGTAAGGACAAGCCTGCTTGGAATTGGATACGATTCATGGCCATGGCAGTTCCTCTTTGTTGGTGGGTTCGCTTGGGTCAGTATGCGCCTTATAATAGAAAAAATCGGGTTTGGCTGAACAATCTTTCTAATCAGGTGATCTTATCTAAACTATAAACGTAATTGAATTGTTATACCAGTACACATCAAACGATGCAGTTCTCTCGGTGACAAAACATTAAGGAGCTTCCGAATAACTGTCATTTCGAGCATGGCGAGAAATCTATCCTGTTGATTCCGTATAATTCTTCAATACGTTCGGAATTCAATAAATGTTTAATAATTTTCTGCTCTGAAGTAATTCATTTACCTTCGCCTATTCTGAATATCTCATATGGATTATCTAGGACAAATGTACTAATATGCGGACTAGATCGCTAAAGTACAATTGAAATATTGACTTGCAGAGACAAATTGCCAAGTGTTGCTTAAATATAAGCAGCATTTTTTATGCCTCACTTTCTCAATATTTCACTTCTTCTTGAAGAAAATTTAAGGCTGATCCATCACCGCAATATCCACAAAAATAAAACAGGAGATTGTTTTCAATGGCTGACGATTATCTGGCATCAACTGCCACAACCGGGGTTGTCAATATAGGCGGTTCAACGCCAGGTTCGATTGAGGTCGCTGGTGATCAAGACTGGTTCCAAGTTTCACTTGTGGCTGGACAAACCTACCAATTTCGTATGAACTCGGCCAGTGTGGGCGGATTGGGCGATTCTTTTCTCACTTTATATAATGCGAGTGGAAGCGAATTAATTTCCAATGATGATGGGGGCGATGGTCTCAATTCTCTGATCACGTATACGGCGTCAGAAAGTGCAGTCTACTTCCTTGGTGCACGCGCTTATTCAAGCGGAATCGGTAATTACACGGTATCTGTTGCATTAGTGACGGATGATTTTCCGGCAACAATTGCCACAACTGGGGTTGTCAATATAGGCGAATCAGCAACAGGATCGATTGAAGTCAGTGGCGATCAAGATTGGTTTCAGGTTTCACTCGTAGCTGGGCAAACCTATCAATTCCGTCTGAACTCGGGCAGTGTGAGCGGATTAAGTGATCCTTATCTCACTTTATATAATGCAAGTGGAAGTGCATTGGCTTCCAATAATGATGGAAGTGGCAGTCTCAATTCTTTGATCATGTATACGGCATCAGAAAGTGGAATCTACTTTCTGGGGGCACGTGCTAATTCAAGCGGGGTAGGCAATTACACTGTATCTGCAGCATTAGCTGTGCCCGACGATTACGCAGCAACAACTGCCACAACCGGAGTTGTCAATATAGGCGGTTCAACAACAGGATCGATTGAGAACACTGGTGATCAAGACTGGTTTAAGGCAACACTCGTAGCTGGGCAAACGTATGAATTTCGCTTGAATTCAGCCGGTTTGAGCGGATTAGGCGATCCTCAGCTCTCTCTTTTTGATGGCAGCGGCAGTTTGCTGACATCGAATAATGATGGGGACGTTGGTCTTAACTCACGCATTGTCTACACACCGTCAAAAAGCGGAACGTATTATTTGGGTGCCGGTGATCATTTAGCCAGCACGGGTGATTACATCGTTTCTGCTGATTTAATTTCCGACGATTACCCAGCAACAATTGCCACAACTGGGGTTGTTAATATCGGTGAATCAGCAACAGGGTCGATTGAGTTCAGTGGAGATCAAGATTGGTTCCAAGTTTCACTTGTGGCTGGACAGAAATATGAGTTTCGTCTGAATTCGGCGAGTGAAGGCGGATTGGGCGATCCACAACTTTCCCTTTACAACAGCAGTGGCGGTTTACTGACATCGAATAACGATGGGGATGATCTTCTTAACTCACGCATCGTCTACATACCTTTAACAAGCGGAATTTATTATCTGGGGGCCAATGGCAATTCAGCCAGCACAGGCGATTACATTGTCTCTGCTGATTTAGTACCCGACGATTATCTGGCATCAACCTCCACAGCTGGGGTTGTCAATATAGGCGGCTCAACAACAGGATCGATTGAGATCAATGGCGATCAAGATTGGTTTAAGGCAACACTCGTAGCTGGACAAACGTATGATTTTCGCTTGAATTCAGCCAGTGTGGGCGGATTAGGCGATCCTCAGCTCTCTCTTTACGACAGCAGTGGCAGTTTGCTGACATCGAATAATGATGGAGATGATCTTCTTAATTCACATATCGTCTATACACCGTCAAAAAGCGGAACGTATTATCTGGGCGCTGGCGATCATTTAACCAGCACGGGTGATTACATTGTCTCAGCTGATTTAGTGCATGTACCCGACGATTACCCTGCAACAATTGCCACAACCGGGGTCGTTAATATCGGTGATTCAGCGACAGGATCAATTGAAGTCAGTGGCGATCAAGATTGGTTCCAGGTATCGCTTATAGCCGGACAAGCCTATCAATTTCATCTGAACTCTGGCAGTGTGAGCGGATTGAGTGATCCTTATCTCACTTTATATAATGCGAGTGGAAGTATATTAGCTTCCAATAATGATGGAAGTGATAGTCTCAATTCTCTGATCACATATGCGGCGTTAGAAAGTGGAACTTACTACCTGGGTGCACGTGCAAATTCAAGCGGCACCGGCAATTACACCGTATCTGCTGCATTAATGCTGGATGATTTTCCTGCAACAACTGCCACAACCGGGGTTGTTAATATAGGAGGTTCAACGCCAGGATCGATTGAGCTCAGTGGTGATCAAGACTGGTTCCAAGTTTCACTGATGGCTGGACAAATCTACCAATTTCGTATGAATTCAGCCAGTGTGAGTGGATTGGGCGATTCTTTTCTCACTTTATATAATGCGAGTGGAAGCGCATTAGCTTCTAATGATGATGGAGGTGGTAGCCTCAATTCTCTGATCACGTATACGGCGTTAGAAAGCGGGGCCTACTATCTAGGTGCACGCGCTTATTCAAGCGGCACCGGAAATTACACGGTATCTGCTGCATTAGTGCCGGATGATTTCCCGGCAACAATTGTCACAACTGGGGTTGTCAATATAGGCGAATCAGCGACGGGAACGATTGAGATCAATGGCGATCAAGACTGGTTCCAAGTGACACTGATGGCTGGACAGAAATATGAGTTTCGACTGAACTCGGCGAGTGAAGGTGGATTGGGCGATCCTCAGTTACTTCTTTACAACAGTGGGGGCGGTTTACTGACATCGAATAATGACGGCGATGATCATTTTAATTCACGTATCGTCTATACACCTTCAACAAGCGGAACTTATTATCTGGGGGCCAATGGCAATTCGGCCAGCACAGGTAATTACATTGTCTCTGCTGATTTAGTACCCGACGATTATCTGGCATCAACCAGCACAACTGGGGTTGTGACTATCGGCGGTTCAACAACAGGAACAATTGAAATCAATGGCGATCAAGACTGGTTCGAGGTGGCGTTGGTGGCTGGGCAAACGTATGGATTTCGCCTGAACTCAGCCGGTTTGAGTGGATTAGGCGATCCTCAACTCTCACTTTATGACAGCTTTGGTAGTTTACTGACATCAAATAACGATGGCGATGATGGTCTTAATTCACTTATCGCTTACACACCATCGAAAAGCGGAACGTACTATCTGGGTGCTGGCGATCATTTAACCAATACCGGTGATTATACCGTCGCTGCGGCTTTATTAGCATCCGACGATTACCCAGCATCAATTGCCACAAGCGGAGTTGTGACTATCGGCGGTTCAACAACAGGAACGATCGAAAGCAGTAGCGATCAAGACTGGTTCCAGGTTTCACTTGCTGCCGGACAAACGTATGAATTTCGCCTGAACTCGTCCAGCGTGAGCGGATTAGGCGATCCGCAACTCTCTCTTTTTGATGGCAGTGGCAGTTTGTTGACATCGAATAACGATGGGGATGATGGTCTTAACTCACGCATTGTCTACACACCTTCAAAAGGTGGAACTTATTATCTGGGTGCTGGCGATCATTTAACCAATACCGGTGATTATACCGTCGCTGCGGCTTTATTAGCATCCGACGATTACCCGGCCTCAATTGCCACAAGCGGAGTTGTGACTATCGGCGGTTCAACTACAGGAACGATCGAAAGCAGTGGCGATCAAGATTGGTTCCAAGTTTCACTTACTGCCGGACAAACGTATGATTTTCGTCTGAACTCAGCCGGATTGAGCGGATTGGGCGATCCGCAACTCTCTCTTTTTGATGGCAGTGGCAGTTTGTTGACATCGAATAACGATGGGGACGACGGTCTTAACTCACGCATTGTCTACACACCTTCAAAAGGTGGAACTTATTATCTGGGTGCTGGCGATCATTTAACCAGCACGGGTGATTACACCGTCGCTGCGGCTTTATTAGCATCCGACGATTACCCGGCATCAATTGCCACAAGCGGAGTTGTGACTGTCGGCGGTTCAACAACAGGAACGATCGAAAGCAGTAACGATCAAGACTGGTTCCAGGTTTCACTTGCTGCCGGACAAACGTATGAATTTCGCCTGAACTCAGCCGGTTTGAGCGGATTAGGCGATCCTCAGCTCTCTCTTTTTGATGGCAGTGGTAGTTTGCTGACATCGAATAACGATGGGGATGATGGTCTTAACTCACGCATTATCTACACACCGTCGAAAAGTGGAACGTATTATCTGGGTGCTGGCGATCATTTAACCAATACCGGTGATTACACCATCGCTGCGGCTTTATTAGCATCCGACGATTACCCGGCATCAATTGCCACAAGCGGAGTTGTCACTGTTGGCGGTTCAACGACAGGAACGATCGAAAGCAGTAGCGATCAAGACTGGTTCCAAGTTTCACTTGTAGCTGGACAAACGTATGAATTTCGCCTGAACTCAGCCGGTTTGAGCGGATTAGGCGATCCTCAGCTCTCTCTTTTTGACGGCAGTGGCAGTTTGCTGACATCGAATAATGATGGGGATGATGGCCTTAATTCACATATCGTCTATACACCGTCAAAAAGCGGAACGTATTATCTCGGCACTGGCGATCATTTAACCAGCACGGGTGATTACGTTGTCTCGGCTGCTCTTGTGCCAGTTGATGAAGAGCACCCCCCTGTTGCCAATGAAGATTCTTACACGGTCACAAGCGGCTTATCACTGGTTATTAATGCGTTAACAGGCGTGCTGGCTAACGATTCAGATAGTGATGGTGATTCCCTCACGGCATCATTGGTCACACCTGTCAGTCACGGTACTTTAAATCTGAATGCAGATGGCTCGTTTTCTTACACTCCTGATGCAGGATATACCGGTACCGATACCTTTATCTATCGGGCTTTTGATGGAGCCAGCTACAGTCCTCCAACACTGGTAACAATTTCGGTTAGTTCAGCTGAGCCGCCGTCAATCACAGGTAAACTCGAGGTGCCTACTAGTCTTTATCCTGCCGAGGTGGGAGTGAGCCGATTCTCCTATGCGAATAACTCAACTTTGCCATTGGCGGGTACTCTGCTTGTGGCACAAGCGTCAAATGGCGGACTATTGGCCGATCCGCTTACCGGTGAATTTTCCGATAGCATTTTTCTGCTCGGCTTGGGCGATGGCTTGGGTGCTTTGGATTCGGGTGAAACAGGTGCTTTGGATTTTTCCACAAAAATGGCGACCACACTTAAGTTAATGACTGTTTCGGTTTCCATCGTTGATCCTAACCAGGGAATCGATTGGGGCTCCCTTGAATCAAAATTGAAACCGGAATGGTTATCGGATACCCAATGGCATCGTGTATTTACCAATTTCCAGGCTGAAGCCGGAACCAGCGTCGGTAGTCTTATCGATACACTGGCTGAGAATGGTCACTATTTGACTTCACTGGGAGTCAGGAGCGATAGCGCCCTGGCTGCATTGGCTTTCGAGCTGGAACAAGCCGGTGATTTCGGCTCGCTGGTTGAGCGTTCCACTGAAGGCACAGCAGGCACAGGCTGGGCCTTCCTGGGTGACTTGAAACTGGATATTGCTGCCAATGGGGATGCTGCACTGCGTGGTTCTACTGATTTGAACACGCTGTTTACGTTGAATGCCCGTGATGCCGCCTACTACACAGTATCGGTTTCCGTGGGGCAAACGATTAATTTAGATGGCTATTCATTAGGCGCTGTACCTCCCCTGCATCCGGTCTTTACTAAGAATATTGACGGATCCTATGCTTCCTCAGGAAACATGGAAGGTACGTTAATTCATACTGCCGATGGTTTCAAGCTCGAACAATCGAATGGCAATACGCTTTTCTTCAACCATTCTGGCGCATTTATTAAAGCCACTGCACTCAATGGATTCGAAGCAACAGCATCTTATGATGCTTCAGGTCGCATTATCGGTTTCACTGGCCCGAATGGTAATGCGCTGACGATTAATCGAGATGCAAGTGGTAATGTGTTATCTGTAACTGATGCCAATGGTCAGACGATCTCGCTGGCTTATTCAAGCAGTGGCAATCAACTTATTTCCGCAACCAGCAGTGCCGGTACCGCTAATTTTGCCTACGATGCCAACGGTGACTTGGATAGGACGACCGCTGCAGGCGGCGCAACCATTGCTTATGCCTATGACGCAGCAGGACGGCTCGCGTCAGCATCCGTAGCGGATGGGCTAGAAACCGCTTCATTCAGTTACGATGATCTCGGAGGCTACACGGTTACCGATGGTGCAGGCCGTACTGCGCATATCAGCTTGGCTCCTGATGGACAAGCTGCCACCATCACCGATAGCACGGGTGCGGCAGCATCCTTGGTCTATGACACACAAGGCAATCTAACCGGAATGAGGCTTCCGGATGGCTCCACGGTCGCGTTTGCGTTCGATGCACAGGGGCGCCCAACTTCGTTCATCGATGCCACTGGCGCAACACTGGCCTATTCCTATGATGACACACTGAACGTGCCGGTGAGTTTCACCGATGCGAATGGATCCACCCGGCACTTTGCCTACAATGACAAAGGACAGTTGACGCAAGCCACCTGGGTGGATGGCACGCATTTGAATTTTGGTTTTGATACCAATGGAAATGTCAGCAACTTTACCAATCGGCGTGGAGACTCAGCATCCTATGATTATGATGCGCGTGGCCAGTTGATTGGCCAATCCGCTGGTACTTCCGGTCCTGTTAATTACACCTATGACGCGTCAGGGCGCATGTTGACAGCAACGGCGGCTGAAGGAACCACTGCGCTTAGTTATGATGCCGCAGGGCGCGTCACCGAAATTGAATACCCGAATGGTCGATCTTTGACTTATACCTACGATACGGGTGGTCGCCGCACGTCGATGACCGATCAGGATGGTAAAGCGCAGCTTTACCAGTACGATACGGCTGGACGTTTGATCAACCTCAGCAACAATACGGGTACTTTGGTCGACTATACGTATGATGCTGCCGGTAACCTGATTCGTGAAGACAATGGCAATGGCACAGCAACCACGTATAGCTACGATGCAGCCGGCCGGTTGCGGGAAATTATCAACCTGGATGCCCATGGCAGTGAAAATTCCCATTACACCTACAGCTATGACAGTGCGGGCAATCGTATTGGAATGGAAACCTCCGAGGGGACCTGGGCTTATGGTTATGATGCAGTCGGGCAGCTCACTTCGGCGCAATTCACCTCAACCCGTGTAGGCTTGCCCGACAAGCATATCGAATATGTCTATGACGCTGCAGGAAATCGAGTAAGTCAAATCGAAGATGGTGTCACGACACACTACACCGCCAATGCGCTGAATCAATATCAAACAGCGGGAGATGCTAATCTTTCGTACGACGCTGATGGTAATCTGATCAGCAAAACAGATTCGAGCGGCACCTGGCACTATGCTTATGACCTGGAAAACCGTCTGGTTTCAGTGACGACGGCCGCGGGTGATGTGACGCAGTATGAATACGATGTGTTTGGCAACCGCTCGGCGACGATTGAGAATGGCGTACGTGCGGAATTCCTTATTGATCCTTTTGGATTGGGGGATGTGGTGGACGAATATGCTCATGATGGATCGCTGATTGCTTCTTACGCGCATGGATTGGGATTAGCCAGCCGGATCGCAGAAGATGGCTCAGCCACTTATTATGATATCGATGGTGTCGGGTCAGTGACTGGTATGACCGATAGCACCGGATCGCTGGTAAACCGTTATGACTATGCCCCTTTTGGCACTGAGTTGTTTAAAGATGAGACTATTGATAATCCGTATGAATTCAATGGTGCACTGGGTGTATCGGAAGAAGCAAACGGCCTCAATTACATGCGTGCACGATTTTATGATGGCAATATGGGGCGATTTTTGTCGGAAGATCCGCTCTGGATAACAGGTGATCAAATAAATCTCTATCGATTTGCTGGTAATTCTTCAATTACATATCTCGATCCTGAAGGATCGCGTACTATTACCTTTGGTGGCTCAGGCAATTATTTTCTTGGTGCTGGTTTTGGTCTCGGAGCTGGTGCTTATTATGATGAAGAAAGTAGAGATTATGGTTTTTATCTAACAGGACGTGGTGGTATAGGTATACAAGCAGATCTTGGTGGTGGGTTTGGATATTATTCAAGCTTAGACGGCCTATCAGGTCATGCTATATCTGTAGATGTGGATGCTGGTTTATCAGTTGGTGGATCAATTTCCTATACAGATCAAGGGCCTCATCCGGGAATGTCGGGGTATGGATTTACTGTTGGTACAGGTGTAGGTATTGGAGCAAGTGTAGGACTCTCAGAAACTGGAGTTTTTTCGATAAAAAAAATCTTAGATGCCATTGCTAACCTATTTCATTCTTTGGTTAAAGAAATAATAGAAACAAGTACTCCTAACAATAATGGTTTCTCAAACGGCGATCCTCACCTTCGCACCTTCGATGGTCATCAGTACGATTTCCAATCAGTCGGTGAATTTACTTTAGTGCGTGGCACGGACCCCGGTTTGGAAATACAAGTGCGTCAACAGCCTTGGGGAGATCGTGATGTTTCCGTTAATGCCGCGGTCGCCATGCGTGTTGGTGATGATGTGGTGGGCATTTATAAAGATCAACCCAATTCGGTCAATATCAACGGTGAATTCGTGGTTATCGTCGATGGCGAAACGATTGCAGTGGGCGGTGGTTCTATCTACCGGGAAGGCAATGCTTACATAGTAACTAATGCGCACGGCGATGGTTTCCTGGCTAATTTCCGTTCCGCTTTCATCGATGTGAACACCTTTCTGAGCAATGACCGTAGCGGCGAAATTTCAGGGTTGCTCGGCAATCACGATGGCGATCGTACCAACGATATCGCACTTGCCAATGGCACAGTCCTAGCTGGCCATGTTTCTGCGATAGATTTGTACGGCGCATTCGCGGATTCCTGGCGCATCACACCGGAAACCTCTTTGTTCGTATACGCAGACGGGCAATCCACCGATACATTTACCAATCGCGATTTTCCTGCGCACGCCATTACGGTTAACGATCTTGATCCTGCGGTACGGGCTGCGGCAGAGGAAATCGTGCGTGGTGTCGGTTTGACGGAAGGCACCCTTGAGTTCGAGAATGCGGTGCTGGATGTCGCGTTGACTGGTTCAGTCGAATTCGCGCTAGCTGCATTGGAACAGGTGCAAGTTTTTGGGCCTTCAGTAGGCCTTAACTTGAATGCGGGCGACAATGCGGTGCTGAATGAAGGCGATACGTTCAATCGTCTGATCAGTATTACTGATGATGCGGATGCCGATAACGACGGCAGAACCTATAGTATTAATTGGGGAGATGGTTCGGCCAGTGAAACAGGCACTATTGCAGCGGGTGTCTATAGCGCTAATATCAACCGCTCCTTTGCAGATGGCAATGCCAGTCATACTGTCAGTATTACAGTATCGGATGGCAGTGAGGATACGATAACACAGCAATTTGCGATTAATGTTAACGATGTAGCGCCAACGATTGCTTTGTCAGGCGCTCCGAGTGTGAACGAAGGCATTGGCTATACGCTCAATCTGGGTGCAATCACTGATCCGGGAACTGATACGGTCACCAGTTACATCGTCAATTGGGGCGATGGTAGCAGTGATTCCTATAGTGCGGCTGGGGATGTCACACATACTTTCGCTGCCGATGGCAACTATACAATCAGCACCGATCTGATTGACGAGGATGGCACACATGTCAATGCCGGTAATTTGGCTGTGCTGGTCAATGATGTCATTCCACCTGAAAAAGTGCGAATCGGCGATGCACCGATGTTCATTCCATCATCTGAACCGAATGCTTGGTTAAATGACTGGACCAATGAAGCCATCCGCATTAGCCATAAATCCAATTACCTGAATCCGGCAGAAATTTGGAGTAGTGCAGCTTTAAATGGAACCAAGCCGGATGTGTTATCGGGCGGGGATATTTTCAGAGGTGACATTGGTGTGAGCGGGCAATCGCTTAAAACATCCTCAATACCTCAGGAGATTGATGGCACGGAAGCGTTGCGGTTCGATCTGACTAAAGAAGCTACTAGCGTCACGATTGATTTATATGCATTTAACGTGGATCAATCAGGGAAAAATTTTGAAGCAGGCCGGTTACAGTTGTTGGATAGCTCCGGATTGGTGGTTGATGAGTTAACATTTAATGCCAATGCTACCGGCATAAGCAAGACGATTACTTTGGATCATGCCAGCGGTTTCTCCTCGGTGGTGTTCACAGCCGGTGCTTACAATGGTGATGCGTTTGTTTTTGGAGGTTTTGCCAATGCATCCGGGGATTATTTGAGTAATCCAGTAAATTACGGCCATGGCGGCATATGGGATGGAAGCGATTATTTGGTGAGTGCCATTGAATTTGAGTTTGGGAATGTTACGCTCGTCGGTGTTTAGACAGTCAATGTGAAAAGATTTATTTGAAAGTTGATGCCTGGAGGTAATGATGAGTTATCTCCAGGAACATCGAAGCAAATAGAATTCTTTTATACGCATAGATTAAGGAACCTCTGAATAACTGTCATTTCGAGCATGGCGAGAAATCTATACTGTTGATTGCCAAAGATTCCTCACTACGATCGGAATGACAAAGGTGAGTTAATCAGAGATTCCTTAAGCACAAGCCCTTGGTAGTGTCATAAATTCTTCATAATTCAGTCATCAAATCTTCACACTGACAGATTAAGCTTACTGACATTATTAATGCTCAGGAGAAAGTCATGTATTGCTTGATTAAAGAATGGCCAAATAAAATGGCAACCTTGATGACCGAAGATGGTGTGGTACTCTGGACATTCAGTGATATAGAAGAAGCCCGTAAGGTCTGGCAAGATTGGTGCTCCCTTCAAAATGACCGAATTTCCAATCAAATCCAGTATCTCGGCAAATCGGGTTTATCTGAACAGAATATTCCCTGATACGCTTTCCGGTAATTCAACTAAATTTGCAATTTTCTGATCGTTATCGATCAGTCCTAATCTTTTTCACTGGTTTCTTGCAGTATATTCCCCCAGCCGTAAGCAAAGCTCTTAGAATAAGTATCTTGGCCATTCGTTCCGGGTAAGCTTCTATGAGTTCCATTTCTCCATCAGGACACCTCCTGCAGCAAAAAACCACTAAAAAAGTATTAAGCAGTGCGGCCGATAAATCCGGGTTTCCCGCGGGAACGCTGGTGCATGTTGGCGAAAAACATGAATCGGAATCTAAAATTACCGTGACGCAATACAATGCGGATACTTTGACGCGCGATGAAATCACTTCGATTGCAGAACTGCAGCATTTAAAAAACGCGGAACTGATTACTTGGGTGAATGTGGATGGGCTAAGTGATATTCATATTGTGGAAAGTATCGGCCTGGAATTGAATATTCATCCCCTGGTACTGGAAGATATTCTAAGTACCCACCAACGCCCCAAACTGGAAGAATATGATGATTTTCTGTATATGGTTATCAAAGGTATTAGTCTTAACCGGGAGAAAAACTTTTGCTTGCAGTACGAGCAAATCAGTATCCTGCTGTTAGCCAATTATGTGGTCACGTTTAAAGAAAAAGCTGATGATACATTTGATCCCATATATAACCACCTGCAAAACCGCAATGGCCGCTTACGGCAGTTTGGCAGTGATTACTTGGCGTACGTTATCCTTGATACGATAGTTGATGAATATTTTGTTGTAGAAGATAGTTTGGATGATGTCATTGATCCCTTGGAAGACGACATATTGTTCAATTCCAGTAAAGAGATGCTGCAAACCGTGCAACAGATACGCCGTGGTTTGATTTCTATGAAACGCAATGTTTCTCCACTGCGCGAGTTATTGGCGACAATTCAGCGTATCGATACCCCCTTGTTACAGGAAAAAACGCTGCGTTATTACGGGGATGTTTATGATCATGTGCTACGCGTAACCGATTCACTCGAATCTTATCGAGAAAGGATTTCTGCCATGCATGATATTTATCTTTCCAGTATCAGCAATAAATTGAATGAAACGATGAAAGTCCTGACTATTTTTGCATCTATTTTTATACCATTGACTTTTATCGCCGGTATTTATGGAATGAATTTTGAATACATGCCGGAATTAAAATGGCGTTGGGCTTATCCGGCGATATGGGTAATTTTTATTACGATTAGTTTAGGGCTGCTCTATTATTTTAAAAAGAAAAAATGGCTATAGTTCTTATCAGTAATGCCCGGCAATTGAGTTGAGTAGATTTTTTTCTCTGGCGTTTTATCAATCCTAGCGTAATCAATTCAGTTTCTGTAATTGTTCATTCAGGTTATCAAGTTTTGTATGAAATGCGGTCAAACGATCTTTTTCCTGCGCCACAACGTTTGCCGGAGCGCGTTCGACAAAGCTTGGGTTTGATAGTTTGGTTTGCGCTTTGGCGATTTCTGCTTCGAGACGTGTTATTTCTTTGGTCAAACGTTCGCGCTCAGCTTCGATATCGATTTCAATTTTTAGCATCAACTTGAAATCTCTTACGAGGGATACCGGTGCATCCGCATCGGGCAGCCCATCCTGGCAAATTTCTATGCCGGATAACTTGACCAGAGACAATAAGTACGGTGAGTAATCCGTCAATGTTTGCAGATTTCCGGCCGCTAGCAGTGGTACTTTTAATGCTGGCGACAGGTTCATTTCACTGCGCAGTGTGCGACAGGCATTGATCATCTCTTTCAGTAAATTAATATTCTCAATGGCTTGCGGATCGATAGCCGCTGGATTCGCGATTGGATAAGGCTGGCACATAATGCTTGCACCCGGTTTCCCAGCCAATGGCGAAACTTTCTGCCACAACTCCTCGGTAATAAATGGAATAACCGGATGAGCCAACCGTAACATGGTTTCCAATACCCGCACCAAGGTACGGCGTGTTGCCCGCTGTATCGCGTCTTGATCACTATTTAACTGTACTTTGGCAAGCTCAACATACCAATCGCAGTATTCATCCCAAACCAATTCGTAAATTTCGCGTGCGGCCAAATCAAAACGGTAATTGCTGAATGCTTGTTCAACCGCTAGCTCGGCTTGCTGTAAACGGCTGATGATCCAATGATCTGCGGCGGAGTATGTGACTGGTAACGCTTCATCCACCCCGGTATCTTTCCCTTCACAATTCATCATGACATAGCGGGTCGCGTTCCAGAGCTTGTTACAGAAATTTCTGTACCCTTCGCAACGCTGCATATCAAATTTGATATCTCGCCCATGAGATGCCAGGCTGGCGAATGTAAAGCGCAAGGCATCGGTGCCGAAAGCCGGGATGCCTTCGGGAAAATGTTTGCGAGTGTTTTTCTCAATGGATTCGGCTTGTTTCGGATTCATTAATCCGGTCGTGCGCTTTGCAATCAAAGCGGGCAGGGTGATGCCGTCAATCAAATCCAGTGGATCCAGCACATTGCCTTTGGACTTACTCATTTTCTGACCTTCAGCATCACGAATTAGGCCGGTGATGTACACTTCTTTGAATGGCACTTTACCGGTGAAATGCAGCGACATCATCACCATGCGTGCGACCCAAAAGAAAATAATGTCAAAGCCGGTGATGAGCACCGAAGTCGGCAGGAAGGTTTTTAGTTCCGGTGTTTCATCCGGCCAGCCCAAGGTGGAGAATGGCCAGAGCGCTGACGAGAACCAGGTATCCAGCACATCATCATCTTGTTTCAGATTGTTTTTCCCGGAGAGCTGTTGCGCTTCTTCCAGACTATGCGCAACCGTAATGTTGCCGTCTTCGTCGTACCATGCGGGAATGCGGTGTCCCCACCATAATTGACGGGAAATGCACCAGTCCTGGATATTTTCCAGCCACTGATTGTAGACATGTGTCCAGTTGTCCGGCGTAAATTTGACTTCACCATTCGCGACGACGTCCAATCCACGTTTGGCCAAACCTTCCATTGCAACATACCATTGATCGGTCAGCATCGGCTCAATAATGGTATTGGTTCGATCACCACGTGGCGCCATGAGTTTATGGGACTTGGTTTCAACCAAGAAACCTTGTATTTCCAGATCAGCAATGATCTTTTTCCTGGCGTCAAAGCGATCCAGCCTCTGATATTCAGTGGGTGCCAGATCATTGATTTTTCCATCCAGAGTAAGAATGTTGATGGGAATCAAATGATGCCGTTGCCCCACCTGATAATCATTAAAATCGTGCGCCGGAGTGATTTTGACACACCCTGTGCCGAATTCCAGATCGACATAAGTGTCTGCAATGATCGGGATTGTCCGCTCACACAGCGGCAGCCTGACATGACGTCCGATCAGGTGTTGATAACGCGGATCGTCGGGATGTACGGCAACCGCGACATCGCCAAGCATGGTTTCAGGGCGAGTGGTGGCGACAATTAAAGATTCTGTGTGTTCGGTATGAATGCCATCCGCCTGTTCCAGCGGATAACGAATATGCCACAAGGAACCATTTTCTTCTGTCGCTACCACTTCCAGATCGGAAACTGCTGTTTGTAGTACTGGATCCCAATTCACCAATCGCTTGCCGCGATAAATGAGTCCTTCGCGATAGAGGCGCACAAAAACTTCAGTGACTGCACGCGATAAAGCGGCATCCATGGTGAAGCGTTCGCGTGTCCAGTCGCAGGAAGTGCCTAGGCGCCGCATTTGCCGGGTGATCGTGGAGCCGGATTCTTCTTTCCATTGCCATACTTTTTCCAGAAATGCTTCCCGTCCCAACTCGCGCCGATCAAGCTTTTGCTGATCCAGTTGACGTTCAACCACAATTTGCGTGGCAATGCCGGCATGGTCAGTACCTGGCTGCCATAATGTGTTATCCCCTAACATACGGTGGTAGCGTGTCAACGCATCCATCAAGGTATGCTGGAACGCATGCCCCATATGCAAAGTGCCCGTGACATTGGGTGGCGGCAACATAATGCAGTAGGCGGATTGGTCTGTTACAGCGGCTGGTTTGAAATAGCCAGCCGATTCCCAGATGGAATACCAACGATCTTCAATGCTTTTAGGGTCAAAACTTTTTTCGAGTTCCATGGGGTTTAAAGTTGTATTGAATGGTGCAAATAAGACCGCCATTATAGCGGATGGCATTTCGGTGCGTATGACAACAAACAAATGCTTCTTTCTATCAATCGAGGAGAACTGTCTATGGCGAGAGATTGAAGGGGGCGGAGTTGTGCGGGTAGGGTTATTTGATTTGGTTTGCCAGGCGAGCTTCCAGTGCATTCGCCAGAGCTTTTCTATCCAAGACATCCATTTCGATGTGGGCGTCTGCCAGCGCGGCATCGAGTATTTGCCGGATGGGCGTCAAGCGCTTCGGTTGCGGTTGTATAACTGCTGGATGGAGGATTACAGCTTCAGTTAACACCGGTATTTTGTTCGCTACGGCGGGCGTTGGTTTGTCAACTGGTAACGGTGGGGCAGAAGTGACACTCATGTTAGGGTTAGCGATTATATTGCCTTGATTCTGATATTTACTCAGTAAACTACGGAATTTTGCCAATATCTCAGAATCGTCGGTATCTGAAGTTTTATCATCATTCATCGTAGAGTGACTCTATTTAATCAATCAAGATTGAAATGTTGTATTTCATAACCGGCATCTTTATAAAAACGGTAGCGCTCACGGGCCGCCAGTTTATCCTCATGAGAAATTCCCGCTATCTCGATGATCCTGTTGAACTGATTGAATACAGGCGGATATTGCTGGTGCAGATTAAGCAGCACGTCATAATGACTGTCCGGTGGGATCCGGTCACTTAAAATAACAGGCGTGACATTGACCAACTGAGGGTCATCTTGAATAGTACAATGCGGAATAAAGCTGGTAGGGGAGAAAGTCCAAAGTAACTCATTGAATCGTTCAAGTACTGCCGCATCAGGGGTATAAACCATTACTTTCATATTTTGTTTGACAGCCTTGGAACAAAGCCGGCAGGCTGTTTGCAATTTATCGTTGGATCCCGAATAGAAATAAATTTGAGTCATTCTATATTCAATCTGCTTAACGCTTCACTATCAATTCGCATGGCCACCGCGTCATTATTGCTGATTAGTTCGGCGCACACATGGAATAATTATGCATTATTCATCATGGGTCTAGGAATTAATCAGCAAGTTTGAGCGCTATGTTAATTGCCTATCTTAGCTTGTGTAATTAAGAACTGCGTCAATAGCGGAACAGGTCGCCCGGTTGAACCTTTTTCTTTGCCGGATTTCCATGCTGTACCGGCGATATCCAGATGAGCCCAACGGTATTTTTTGGTAAAACGGGATAAAAAGCAAGCGGCTGTGATGGTTCCTGCGGCTCGTCCCCCAATATTGGCAATATCCGCAAAATTGCTTTTCAATAAATCCTGATATTCATCCCACAAAGGTAACTGCCAGGCGCGGTCAACGGCTTGCTCGCCGGCAGCCAAAAGTTCCTGCGCCAATTTGTCATCGTTGCTGATCAATCCTGTCGTAAAATTCCCGAGTGCGATCACACACGCGCCGGTCAAAGTTGCGATATCAATCACTACTTTCGGATTATAGCGTTCTGCATACGTTAAAGCGTCACACAAAATCAAGCGCCCTTCTGCGTCAGTATTGAGAATCTCGATTGTTTGGCCAGACATGCTGGTTACCACATCGCCCGGCTTTGTTGCTTTGCCACCAGGCATATTTTCGGTTGCTGGAATGATCCCAACCACATTAATTGGTAACTTCATTTCGGCAATTGCAAGCAGCGTTCCCAAAACACTGCCGGCACCACTCATGTCGAATTTCATCTCATCCATTTCTGCAGCGGGTTTGAGTGAAATACCACCGGTATCAAAGGTAACGCCTTTCCCTACCAAAACAATCGGGCTGTCTTTTTTGCCCGATCCTTGGTATTCCAGCACAATCAATTTTGCTGGTTGCTCGCTACCCCGTGCGACGGCGAGAAGAGAACCCATGCCTAGCTTTTCCATATCTTTTTCTTCAAGTACAGATGCTTTGAGTTTGTGGGTTTTGGCAAGATCTTTAGCCTGTTTAGCCAGATATGCGGGTGTGCAAATATTCGGTGCAAGATTGCCCAGATCTTTCGCCAGATTCATGCCATGTGCTATCGCCAGGTTTTGCTGCACGGATTCTTCGCAGGCCGCCAACTCAGTACGACTATCAATGCACAATACTAGCTTGCGTAAACTACGCGGACTGTTTTCCGGCTTACTTTTAAGCTGATCAAACCGGTAGTTGCTGCTGCTTGCGGCAATGATAATTCGTGATACTTTCCATGGATTTGCCCGTTCCTTGATTGGGAAGTCGGATAAAAACAGCGTTGCATCGGTAACGGCTGTTTTTTGTAAGGTGTTTAAAGTAGTATTGATTGCAGACAGAAATGTTTTTTCCTTGAATTCCTGTTCCTTGCCTAATCCAATCAATAAAACCCTTTTAAACAGCGTATCTGGAACATTATGCAATAACAGCGCGGTGTTGGCCTTGCCATCCATATCGCCCAGAGCAAGTATGTTTTTAATATACCCTTGGGTGATTTTATCCAGAATTTTGGCTGAATCGGTCAATTTTTTTGATTCAAAAATACCCACTACTACACAGGCTCCACGTTGTTTCTCCGGGGTTCCTACTTTTATTCCAAAATCCACGTCAGACTCCTTTTTTAGAAAAATTTTTCAAGTAATTCATTTATATCGTTTATTTTTTGGCGCTCTTGTAGCCGAATTGTTTCAAATAATCAAAACAATTTATACGGAAGATTAATAGCATAACACTTGCTTAATTGAAACAATGAATACTTGTAAGGGGAGCCACTTGAAAAATTACCCAACGGCAAGCGGAATAAGTTAATAAAGACAGATCTGGAAAATAACCGGAATGCTTGCAGTCTTTTAAAAACGAGAATTCAGACTGAAAGTGCCGGGTTTCTCATTGGCCTGTTATAAATGCAATAAGGATGCAGATTCGCATGGCATTGATACCTTACGTAATATATACAATACGAAATGTTTTCATAATGGGCAGCGGAATTTCATGTAACTTAGCTTATCAGCCCTATCGGCGGCTCATCCATCAGCGCGATCTGTTCGCGTAATTCCAGAACGCGCTCTTGCCAATAGCATTGCGTATTAAACCACGGAAAGGCTTGTTTGAAGGCTGGATCGTCCCATCGTTGTGCCAGCCAGGCGGAATAATGAATCAAGCGCAAGGTGCGTAGGGCTTCGATCAGATGCACTTCATTTGAATCAAAGTCGTAAAAGTCTTCATACCCAGCCAGTACGTCATTCAATTGTCGCACCATGTCAGTACGCTCGCCCGACAACAACATCCACAAGTCCTGCACCGCAGGCCCCATACGACTATCATCGAAATCTACGAAGTGCGGACCGCTATCCGTCCACAGCACATTGCCAGCATGGCAATCTCCATGCAGACGTAGTGCTTTTATATGGTTGCCGGCACGCTCAAAGCAAAGACGCACGCCAACCAGTGATTGTTCTGCCACGCTGCGATAGGCAGCCTCAAGATCAGCCGGGATAAAATTATTTGTCAGTAAAAAATCAAGTGGTTCTAAACCGAAGCTCGCTATGTCCAGTGTGGGGCGATGTTGAAACGGTTTAAGTGCGCCAACAGCGTGGATACGACCCAAAAAGCGCCCCATCCATTCCAGCGTGTTCCGATCTTCAAATTCTGGCGCACGTCCGCCGTGTTTGGGAAAAACGGCGAAACGAAATCCTTCGAAGGCGTGTAGAGTTTTTCCACCCAACACCAATGCAGGTACCACAGGAATTTCGCGCTCGGCCAATTCTTGGACGAAGGCGTGTTCTTCAAGGATAGCTTCATCTGTCCAACGCTCCGGCCGATAAAATTTTGCTACCAGCGGCAGGCCTTCTTCCATGCCTACCTGATAGACGCGGTTCTCATAGCTATTCAGTGCTAACAAGCGACCATCGCTGTGGCAGCCCAAGCTATCCAACGCGTTCATGACGCAATCGGGGGTAAGTAAAGAGAAAGCTGGCGATGTCACCGTTATAGCTCTTTGCGCATTGATTCATTCTCCAAAGGCGGATTGATTTTAACCAATCCCAAGTTATTCCAGCCTGCGTGACCCAGCTCGCGCAATGTCTCAATGTTCTTATCGAATATTTTTCCTGCTTCGGGAAAAGCCAACACCGCCTGCACGACACTGGTCTCGCGCAGCAGATGCATCATAGGATAGGGTGACCGGTTGGTGTAGTTTTCGATATCGTCAGGCTGCGTCCCGGCAAATTGATATTGCGGGTGAAAGCTGGCCACTTGCAACGTATTTTCCAAATCCATGTCTTCCAGTGTTGCATCGACCACATCGAGAAAATTGTTGTAGTCGATAAAATCAGTGAGCACATAAGGATGAACCAGCAAGGTTGTGTCAATTTTTTCTGCCGATGTTTCAGCCAATATTTCCAGCGCACGCATCAGGTCACTTAGCAAATCCTCATGCGTGGTTGCGCTGCTCACCACGTAGCTTATCTGATTTTTTACGTGTACGGCCTTCGCAAAAGGACACAGGTTGAGACCGATGACAGCACGCTCCAGCCACAGTTTGGTCGCAACTATTATTTTTTCGTTTGTTGCGCTATTCATATTCATATTAATTTTAATTACTCCAGAATATTCAGTTATGCTCGCCAACCCGTTTAGTGACTTGGCAAAAACATTGATTAGCAGACGGTATCCATGGGAACAGCACAATTTGAAATATTATTACTCCTCTTCAATCTTGCCGCGTAACGATTTTATTCGACCCTGAATCGCTTTGCCTTCCAAACGCCTTGTCTTTGAAGCTTTGGTTGGCTTAGTAGGTTCCCGTGGCTTCACCTGGAGAGTGACGCTCTTGATAATCTCCAATAGTCGATTGAGCGCATCTTCTTTGTTCTTAATCTGGCTACGATACCGCTGAGCCTTTATGATAACAACGCCTTCACTAGAGATTCGGCTATCGTTTAAATTCAACAGTCTTTCTTTGTATTTTTCTGGTAATGATGAAGCTTTTATATCGAAGCGCAAATGAATCGCGGTCGACACTTTGTTTACATTCTGTCCACCGCAACCCTGTGAGCGTATCGCTTGGATTTCGATGTCAGATAAGGGTACTGCTATATTGTCTGATATTCTCAACATAATTAGTTGTTCAATTTCCGCTTCTTTTGATGACTATTATTATTTGTTAAGAGCGGAATTATCTAATTCATTTCCGGGATGCCGTTGATCCATGCTGCAATGATTGATGTGCTATCGCATGGTTTAAGGCAATCGGTGATCAGATTTTCTTGCCATTCTAACCAACGATCAAAAATACCTATCCCTGACATTATGTCATTGTTCCTGGGTATCACAACTGTTTGTGATAACAACACTTGTTGATCATGCGTGAGTCCGAGTGCATCGGCGATTGCCGCACGGTCGATCCAGGCGCGAATTACTGTAGCCAACCCATTGCTGGCAGCGAACAGATATACATTTGGGGTAATAGCCCACGCTGCTACAGAAGCATAGGATTCTCGTTGTTCTACCGGCACTCGATTCATTCGCGTGTAATCGGCCACATAAACCAAATCCAATGGTGCTTCATCGACGAAATCTTGGTAGCTCGTAATCGCCTCAAGTCATTTGCCACCACCAGATGCAATTCATTTACAGCGGCGTCATAACGGTATGCTCCCGAAGGTAACGCGAGGAATAAATAAATTTCCTGGACATTCAATGCGGACGCAGTAGTACGTCCGCCGTCCGTACGATTCATTCCATAGGCTGCCCTGAGAAGACTCGACAGTAGCTGCATAGACAATGGATTAGGCGCAAAATCATGGGCTGGATTTTATCGTGGTGCTCCGCAAGCCATTGGATTTTATCTACAATCCTTTTTGCAATCGCATTATCGAGTTGGGAGAGATCTTCAAGCGCTTGAGGCGTGAATTGAATGTGATAATTCAAGCGAGTTTCAGCAGGTTTTTGACTTCTTGGAGCGTGATTCGATCAGTGGAGCCCAGAGATAGCTCAAGCCTTGCTTTGATCTCGTCTGTTAATTCGAGATGCTGATCGGGATCCGCCATGATGTTCTGTAGCTCTTCATGTACAACTTTCCTGATCAAGGCTTGCAATTCATCAACGGTGAGATCGGCTGTTTTCATAGGATTGCCTTCTTCAGTCATCAGATTAACGAAAAAGAATAGCGTTAATTATATAGGCTAACTTCGCCAATAGCCTCATTTACAATGCACTTGGCTAATTGATTCAAGTCTAAATTTTTAGGTCGTTTACTCATGCTGCTATGATTGCATTGATGCAATAAAGCTCAAGCAAGTCGGAATTCAAACTGAGACACTACCTCGCATCGGCTGCCTCGAATACGTTTTTCAACGATCTGTTACGCTGAGCTTTGCTCAAACGCGCTACAAAACAAATTTGCCCGAAACTCAGATCTGGTTTATTCTTTGCCCCCGGTTTGTTAAGACTGGAGAAGTGACCGAGCGGCTTAAGGTGCACGCCTGGAAAGCGTGTGTACGGCTCAAACCGTACCGCGGGTTCGAATCCCGCCTTCTCCGCCAGTAAGCGGTCTAACCCAGACCACTCAAGACCAACTAAGACCCATATAAAACAGGGTCTTAGTTCCAGTCTCACAAATACCCCATTAGTCTCAGTAGGTCTCCAAAGGCCTCGGTTGTGGCACAAAAATGACACAAATTTGCCACAAGTCATTTATGCCGATAAGCTCACTGAAGCGTATGGAACAGAAAAATGCCGCCGTATTCGGCAACACATTTTCACTGAGCTTTCCCCGATTGCAGGAGATTTGGCAGCTCACTATGTCAAAACCGCTGAACGATCCAGTTTCGAGCACGCAAACCATGCGTTAATCGATATTCATAATCAGCTACGCATTGAAGATTTGAATCTATGCGCTGATCATGAAGAACTGCTCAATGCCGCCAAGCGTTTCGCTGAAAAGTGCTATCTCGCACGAAATCGAACAGAAATACCGCTAGAAGCTTATCAAGCATGCTTACGGATCGTCGATCACTACCAAGTCAAACGGCCATCCATCAAAGGCGATAACCTGGAACCGGCTCTGAATCGCATGTCCTGCCATCGCTGGTGGTATCGTAGAATCCAGATACTACGACTGCGTAAGATTGAAACCATCTCCCGAAATATCGAGTTGGTCAACCGCCTACGTGGTACTTATGCCAGCGATTACACCATTCATGTTAAGCGTAAGCAAAAGGAGAGAAACCGGCTCTATCTGGCCTCTACCTTTGTAGGTAATGAAAATGGTGAGATTTTTTCCCTGCAAAACCTAGCCGATCGTTCGGTATCCAATCCAGCAATTCGTCGTGCTGAATTGATGGTACGTATCCGAGGGTTTGAAATGGTGGCCGATCATCTGGGTCATGTCGGTGAGTTCTATACACTTACTACACCATCCCGCATGCATGCTTGTCTGCACCATGGCGCAATCAATCCACGTTATGACGAAACCACTGTATTACAAGCGCATGAATACTTAACGCATCAGTGGTCTTTGATACGCGCTGAATTGCATCGCCAAGGTATTCAACCTTATGGCTTCCGGGTAGTCGAACCGCATCACGACGGCACCCCGCATTGGCACTTGCTGTTATTCATGCCAGACAAACACCGCGAAGCTGTGCGGAAAGTTATGAGCCATTACGCCTTGATGGATAGTGGTAATGAACCGGGCGCACAAGAACACCGCTTTAAGGCTATCGCCATTGATCCGGATAAAGGCACCGCTGCGGGCTACATTGCCAAGTACATCGCCAAGAATATCGACGGTTATGCGCTGGATCAAGATTTGTATGGGAATGACTCTATAAAAGCGGCTGAGCGCATCACGGCTTGGGCCAATACCTGGGGCATTCGTCAGTTTCAACAAATTGGCGGCCCGAGTGTCACTGTCTGGCGACAATTAAGAAAACTAGACAAAGCCGACGACCCGGAACTTGAAGCTATCCGACAATCCGCAACGGCAAGCGATTGGGCAGCTTTTATGCTGGCAATGGGTAACCCTGAAACCCCGCACCGCTCACACGCAATCAAACCATTCTACGACGAGAGCAAACAACTCAATCCACTAACCGAAGAAGTTTATTCACCGCTCATTGGGCGCTATGGCGACACTGCCCCGCTTCGGGTTGCCGGTATCGTTTGGAAAGGAATGAATTTAAGTACCCGCAAGCATGTTTGGATGCTTTTCAAAGTCGACAGCGAGGACGTGACATTAAGGAGCGAGGCGCAAGCCGAGCGCACGCAATGTCACGCCGCAGCTGTTTCTCTTGGACTTGTATCAATAACTGTACCAACCCCTTTTCATCATCAGGAGGTCAACTATGAATGCCCAACTCAACACTAAAAAAGACATAAGAAAAAACATGATGAATACATTCGATCTTGAAGAAGCAGTTTCCTTAATCTACCGCCTTGCCGTTCTGAAAAAGGATGCGCCAGAACCGAACAAGAAACTCAGCATCACGCAAATTGGCCATATCTGCGGCGTTTTGACACTCAATGATCAGATTGAAATTGTCATCAAGTTTCACAATGAAATGCGGCAATTCACCAAAGAGGAATTCTATACGCAAGTAAAACTTTTAGATAAATAGGACAAATGTCATATTGACTGACATAAATAGTAGTGTACGATCATGAACAGTATTAATTATGAGAGGCACTACTTGTTATGACAGAAAATTCAAAAAGACTACTTGTTCTGAGTGAAGAAGACGAACAAACCATTTTACAACATATGAAGGAATTCAGGGGTGTAGGCACCACTTTAGAAAGCGCTCTCGGTGCACTGATTTTAGGTCAGTATTTTGGCTGGCGAGTTCTTAAGTTACTGCACAACCCTGCTACTTATCGCATCTATGAAAAAGTGCTCGGCATTGAGTTCAAAAATGTATGCCCAGAAATAACTGAGCTTGGCCGGAAAAAAAGTATTGGCTATGCCATTACTGAAAAACTCGGTAGTTTCTGGGCGGTAGTAATGGGAAAGCGCAAAGTAGCGGACAAAGGCAAGATTGATAATCAATCTGAAGTTGAACGTCATGTAGCTGATCATGTGGCCGGCATGGATAAGGAGGAGAAGAAATGAATCACTCCGAACATATATTGGTCACCATCAAAAAATTCGCTGAATTAACCGGCTTAACTGAAGAAGCCATTCGTCAATATATAAAGAAAGGCCATTGGACGGAGAAAATTCACTGGAGAAAAGCGCCAAACGGCAGAATCTTTATCAACACTAAGGCAGCTTATTCATGGATCGAGGGAATCGGGGCATAACAATTCGCGGCAATAGTGCCCAGATCGCGTTCACCTATCAGGGTGTACGTTGTCGGGAGACTATTCCGATACCTCCTACCAAGGCTGCACAAAAACAACTGATACTGAAACGGCAAACAATCCTTTTCGAAATCAGTATGGGTATTTTCGATTATGGCGAACATTTCCCGGATAGCAAAAGAGCAAAAGAATTTCGTAAAACCCGGCCAAATCGTTACACCATTGGTGAGGGTCTGAAAGATTGGTTACAGCGTGCTCAATCAAGATGTCAACCAAGCACATTGCGTGATTACACAAGCGCAATTTATCACCATTTGATTCCAACATTTGGCGATCTAACAATTGATGAACTGACTGCACTCAAAGTTAAGGAATGGTCGGCTGATCTCCCATGCTCTAACAAGCGCAAAAACAACATTCTGATACCATTACGCCAGTTATATGACGAAATGTACCATGATGAAATCATCGCCAAAAATCCGCTTGATCATGTGAAAAATCTACCGATCCATACGAGAGAACCCCAACCCTTCACAGCCGATGAAGTGGCAAGTATTCTGAATGAACTGTCAGGACAAGAAAGAAACCTGATTCAGTTTGCGTTCTGGACGGGACTCAGAACTTCCGAATTAATTGCCTTGCGCTGGCAGGATGTCGATCTGGAGCAAAACTGTATCCATGTCCGGGTGGCTAATGTGAGAAATCACTTGAAAGGTACTAAAACTAAATCAGGAGAACGTACTGTCACACTACAACCCCAAGCCAGAGAAGCTTTGCTCAGTCAGCAAATCTATACTGAAAAACTGAAAGAAACTGTTTTTCATAATCCACGTCATAACAAACCTTGGAAAGATGATCAAGCCATTCGCAAAACAGTTTGGATTCCAGCACTGGAACGGGCTGGTATTAAATATCGCAACCCTTATCAAACCCGACACACTTTCGCTTCAACAATGCTTTCAAGAGGTGAGCATCACATGCAGGTTGCAGAGGAAATGGGGCATAAGGATTGGGGGCAGATTAGAAAGAGCTATGGACGATATATACCGCAAAAAAAGAGTAAAACTTAGTTCCCATTCCCAATTGGCTCACCAAGTCGGATAACTGGAAAACATAATGAGAACATCGGTCTTTGTTTTTGTCATAGATGCTCATCTATACGGGGTTTAACTATTTTTCGTATTAATCGCATCATGCTCAACATGACAATTACACTGAGCAACAATTCCTTTGCCTTGGCTACGCCCACCAGCGTTTAGCAAAGTCTTCAACCAGTTGCTGTCCTCTGTTTAATAAGTCTGTTTTTTTGAATGATCTTGTAGTTGAAAGAGATGTGGCAAATATTGATGTCATCTTGAATTTGCTTTTACTATACCCACTCAATTTTTCGACTAGATCATAATTCTTGATGCTGCTGTTGATATTCTTTTCCAATAGCGTCAAATTTCCAAGTAAATTCTTGTATTCTTCAAAATCTTCTTCGTTCTTAAACCCATACGCACGTGGCTTAAAATTTGGATTCTGTGACAAAATATGCTCAATGGTAGGATCATTGTCCATAATCTTTCTTAGTTCAGCGATAGAATACGTACTTCCCCTGAGCCTTTCACAGTAATCGATGAACAGTGTGCGCAACAAGCCAGTTTGTTTGTAGTAGTCGAAATTGGATAGATAATCCTTGAATCGGTCATTGCTTATCTCATGCAAGTTAAACCATAGTAAATGTTCCTCGATTTTCTGGATAGTCCATGCGTGGTTATTAAGATTGAATGCAAATTCTGCAATGTGTTTCTTACCAGCATATTCTCTGATCTTCAATACTCTAACATCGATGATTTCTACCATCTTCAGAACACTAATGCCTTTAGTGGGCAGAATTTTATTAAGGATGAGATTTTTTTCCAGCTGAGTTATCACAGGATAATATACAGCTGACAATCCAAGTACAGCGAAGAGCTTGTAATAATCCTCGTTTTCAATAGTTCTAGAAATAATCCTTTTGAAAGCACGTACGTACTCCAGAAGACTATCCAAATATTTTGAAATGTATTTATCTAAGAATATGAAGTCGTTATCTTTTCTGCACTGATACAACTTTGATTTGACGTTATCGAGAACCTGCTGACCTGTTGGATCATAACTTTCTTCAGAAAAACAGATATGATGATGTCGCAGTAAATCATCTTCGGTAAACAGTTTAGAATTAACAATATTTATCTTTTGATCCTCACCAATTGATTTGATGTCATCGTATAACTCAAATATTTCTCCAAACTTATCATTGATGGCATCATCATATTTTTCTGAGAGATACTTGTTCGAAAAATAAAACAAGAGGCTTTTCATCTTATCCATTCTAGATAAACCTCTACCTCTATCATTTACTGTCTGAAAAATTCTAATCGCGTCAGATTCACTTTTCTCAATAAATTCTAGAATGGACAGTGCTTCAATTGCTTTAAGAAATTGCAAAGGATCTTTGATATGATTGTTAACAATAGTCTCCATCTCTTCATAAGCATCAGACATGAATTTTTGACTTTTACTTTCCGGTTTTAAGGTAAGTGTGCCGTCTAATATTTGAAAGTAAAATAACTTGTCGCGCTCCAATGGAGTCAGCTTGAATTGTTCTTTTTCTTTTACATAATATCGACGATAAAAATCCTGATCTTCCTTGGCCTCCAGTTTCCGAATGATGACACCTATAAACATGACAAGCGTTGTTATACGCTGCTGCCCGTCAACAATATTAAAAATATCTTCTCGGTCTGTTTTTGCCAAAACAACTGTCCCAATATAATGATTAGATTTTGTATCAAGAGCTTCTTGTATGTCGTGAAATAAATCCCAGATGTTTTGCTTCTCCCACGCATAGCTACGTTGGTATTTGGGAATATTAAATACTTTGCTCGCAAAAAACTGTTTCAGGAATTGCTGGTTGGACATGTTTATCCTTTATCTTGACAATAAACTCGTAACTAACACTTTTTAGGAAATTGGTAGAAAATATCCCGTTTAAGTAACACGGAGGGCTACAAATACATTGATAACAAAACAATCTTCAGCGTATCATAAAACTTTCAGACTTGGAAACATCAGGATATGGTGATATTTCATGCCTAACACTGCTAACGAAGAATTTTCCTCTCAAGCAGCACCAGAAGTTCTTAGCGCACTTCGAAAAATTGCTGAATCTGAGGGTCGCCCTATTCAAGAAATACTTGATGAGGCTCTGCGGGAATACATCGAACGGAAAGAAAAAGGCCAGCCTCGCCGTCAGGTTATAGATGCTTTTACGCAAAGCCTAAGCGAATTTGATCAGCTCTACCGTGAATTAGCTAAATAACGTTGAAAGAATATCTGACTGTTCCCGATGTACTGGCAATCCATTCAATATTAATTCAGCGTTACGGCGGAACACATGGTATTCGTGATTCGGGCGCACTTGAATCTGCCTTATATCGCCTTCAATCGGGCTACTATGATGATATAGTTGCGGAAGCAGCCGCGCTGATGGAAAGTTTAGCCATCAATCCCCCCTTTGTAGATGGCAACAAACGAGTAGCTTTTGCAACTACCGATATTTTTCTGCGTATTAATGGTTATCGAATCAACTGTGAATCAGTGATTATTTACGGCGACATGATGCAAATGTTTGAAACAAGTACATTTGATTTGGTTTACCTTGAACCTTGGTTAAGAAAGCTGGTAATCAAAGCATCTTAAATATATAAGTTGTAGTAGCTCAAACTTGAGCGAACAACTTCAAAAATTAGGCTCTAATCAATCTGGCATTGATTGACTGAATGTCGTTATATTACATTATTTGATGTGCACGGTGCTTGATCCAATATTCTTAGAATCTGACAAGCTCTCTTCCGAGCTTTACCAACTCATCGACTTACCGTTGTTTGATAACTCCACTCGTGTTGTGATAAGTGCTGTTGCGTGCTCGATGGCTCTAGAACATTGGGAAGCAGCACGTAAGCTCTTTAGTTCTGGTCTACTTCCTTCAGGCATGGCTGTTCAACGAGCGCAGTTTGAGGCCTTGGTTCGTTCAGTGTGGCTCCTTTATGCAGCCACAGAGGAAAAGATTGCAAAGCTATCTGCGACTTTAACGCTTGAAAATGAACTAGCTGCCAAGAATATTCCGCAGATCGCTGACATGATAAGCGCGATAGAAAAAAAGGCACCATCGCAAGCTTATGATGCACTCAATAGGTTTAAGCAGAATTCATGGAAGGCACTCAATTCCTACGCACACGCGGGAATACATCCAATTCGAAGGCACCATGAAGGCTATCCAATAAAGCTGATCCAAGATGTAACGCGGAATACAAACGGGTTAGCAATTATTTGCGCAATGCAAGCAGTAGCCCTTAGCGGTCTACAGCCATTGCAAAAGCAAGTGCTAGAACTAGCCGCAAACTATCCAAGCTGCATGCCTCCACCTTTGTGAAGAAATTACATACCTAACTTTGAAAACGTCAAATTAAATCCAAACTTTGACATATATTTACCCAAATATTTACCGATCTTGATGGTTTGATTAAAAAAGTTTAAACTGAATTTGATGGAATTTTTGAAACTTGTAGAAATACTTCAAAATGACACAGAAATAACAGAGGTAAATACTAAATGGTTGATATATCAAATATAGATCAAGGTTCGAACCCCGCCTTCTCCGCCAGATATTAAACATAACAAATTGAATAATAATTATTATTAAAATTTGATACTGTATTCTACACATCTTTACACCCATCCTTTAGTGCTGGTTAGTTGCGGACGCTATTGGATAAATGTGGAGCTGATATTGCCGAGTATGCTTAGTAACTGAATTGAAGTTGCAAATTCTGGAAGCTGCTTGTTTTTTTCTCGCGCCGATTGTTCAAATTTCTCAACGATGTCAGTATATTCCAATACAGAAATGAGTCTGAAGGAAGGGTTTTGAATCTGAGTAATTGAACTGTTTTCTGATTCGATCTGGTTAACAGATGGTAAAGAATGCTGGGACTGAATCAGTTCCATAGGTTAGGATAGGAGCTATTCTACCAAAGAATTGTATGGCCTCTTATCACCCACAAATCCTCCATCTTGTAATTCCTCTTATCATCAAAGTGGCAATCAAAGTGATGAAACTATTTGCTGTAATATGAGTAAAACATATTTCTATGATTTTCTTTGTGACTTTTATCACGCAGTAAATAAAATTTTTGAAATGAAGGGGTTCTAATCTTTAAAACTTAGCGCATAAGGTTGCGATAGGAATTTCTCAAAAGACAAAATGAAAAACTATTTTGAGCAAGGCAAAAGACGCATTTCTTGGTGGAAATACGAGACACCTTTAGATTCAGTTCATATTGGAAAAGGCTTTGTGTGGAAAGATCGATCACATTTGTATAATGTCTCTGAATTCAGATCCTGGTTTAACTTAAGTTGATAATATTCTGTTCCAGAAAGAGACAAAGTTTTTGTCTTCTCAAGCACATAAAAGCATGCTATTTTACTGCAATAGTATGATCATTTCACATACCTTTGGAGGATAAAATGGGAACAACCCGTAAAACCATCACTGTTACCGACCAGCAAGACAAGTGGATTAAGACTCAGATTGAGGGCGGTGACTTCACCAATGACAGTGAATATATCCGAGATCTGATTCGGCGCGATCAAGCTCGCAATTCTGAAATCGATACCATTCGTAGCGAGTTAACCAAAGGCGAACAGAGTGGTGAACCACAGCCATTTGACGGCGGTTTGTTTAAAGAAGGAATGACCGCCAAACATGTCAAAGTCAGCTGAATATCGGTTAACACCGGAAGCTGCGCGCGATATGGAAACCATTTGGCTATACACACTCAAAGAGTGGGGATTGGAACAGGCCAATCGTTACGCAGACGAATTGACAGAAGCGTTTGGTCAATTGGCGGAGAATCCGGAAATGGCAACATCCTGCGATCGTATCCGTAAAGGGTATCGCCGTAGTCAAGTTGGGCGACACGCTATTTATTTCCGGCAAACAGATTACGGAATTGTGGTAGTTCGTGTACTGCATGATCGAATGTTATCTACTCTGCATTTGTAAAATTAGAGTTATTAATAATAAAGTGCGACAAAAATGACGATTGTCGGCGAATGTTGACGAGCACTAGCGAGTTTTATTTTAATAAAAACAGTTAGTTAAATTACCTGTTTGATCCGCATGTATCGGTGCAAACCGTTACCGGTAATCTACCTAATGGTTGAAGTCAAGTCCGAGGAACTGCTCATTCACCGTAAGCTTCCAACTCCACCATCTAAAACGCAACAAATTTTTTAGCTATCCTCTTGAACTTGCAATTCCCCGTGGTCTTGCCGCGGGGATAGGTGCAGGGCGCGCGGAGCAAGTTTATTTTTTCATGAAGGTGATTAATGTCATTACGGATACATCAGCAAGAACATATAGAAACCTGATAGGCAAGTGCGTTATCGCAAGTCGCTTATTGTCGTCAACATAAGCTAAATTCCAAAACGTTTTCGAACCGGCTGCGAATTTATCGTTTGTTAAATGGCGTACATCGCATCGTCAAAGGTGGCCTGCTCTGGCAGGTGATCGGCAATATCCTGAATGATTTTCTTAACGGTTTGCGTGATGATCTCTCTCCATGATATTTGTTGGATGCTGGTATCCAGCATCTCCATCATGAATATTTATATTACTTACGACAACTAGCTGATCTGCTCGATTTTATTCTCTAGTTTCGAGAGATAGAGACTGCACCTGTTTTTGGTAATCATGAATATCTCACCTATACTTTACAATAGATTGAGCGCTAAGAAGCATTGCAAATTACATTCGATTGGCTTTTGTCTGACCAGTCTACTATAGGGCTACTAATAGTAAGTAGACCGCTAGTTTCTTTATTTCATGCAATTCATTGTTTTGTTTGGCTCCCCGACCAGGGCTCGAACCTGGGACCTGCGGATTAACAGGTGTTTTAATTAACTGTTTTTATTGAAAATATACCTGCCAGTGCTCGCCAACACTCGCTATTAATCGTCAGATTTGTCACGTTCTTTTTTTGATAATTCATTTTGGGAAATTAGCATTTTTTAAGATTTGATATTTTGATGGGAAGTGCATAATATAGTATGCACTCTAATGTATAGATAAGATAAAGAATAGAGAATAAATTGGTTCAATCAATACGAGCAAAGCAAATTATTATCTATGCAGATGAAAATGGTCATGAACCTTATCGCAGTTGGATAGATAGTTTAAAAGACAAGAAGGGTCAACAACGAATCAGAGCGCGTATTCGGCGATTAGGAGAAGGGCTCTATGGTGATTGTGATTCTGTAGGAGAAGGTGTTTCAGAGCTACGAATGTTTTTTGGTCCTGGATACCGGGTTTATTTTGGTGAAGATGTCGATAATATTGTTGTTTTATTATGTGGTGGTGATAAAGACAGTCAGAGCCGAGATATCAGAAACGCTAAAGAATATTGGAAGGATTATAAAAATAATGGCTAAAGAACGTACTTACAAAACATTAGATGAAAGTGAAGAAATGTATTACCGTAATCATCCCGACGAGATTGATGAATATCTCGCCACTGCTTTTGAGGAATACGCGAGAGATGGATGTACTGCCGCCTTATTTGCTCAATTACGCATGATCGCCCGTGTCAAAGGTGTTTCAACATTAGCTCAGGAAACAGGAATTACGCGAAACGGCATACAAAAGGCATTATCAGAAAATGGCAATCCTAAATTTGAAAGTATTAATGCAATTATGAATGCTATGGGATACCGCCTTACACCACAAAAGCTAGATGTTCATGCAAAGTAGTATTTTGCAAGTAAAGCAGCATCCAGAATTCACCACTTCAGCTGGATTAATTCAGATTTAGTTCACTATTGAGCATTGTCACGCTTTATAAGTAGCCACTTGATTTTGATGTAAATAATTCTGATCAGCAGGTATTTTAACTAGCTGTTTTTATTGAAAATACACTCGCAAGTGCTCGCCAACACTCGCCAATAATCGTCAGATTTGTCACGTTTTATATTTGAGATCAAATGGAAAGTCTTGCAACCGGTTTGAATTAACCCGCCTTAACAGTCTGGCATAGCCAGTCTGTCACCTAATGCTACACAAGAGCGAAGCTGTTGTGTCTGTGTGTGTAGTACAGAATCATAAAATCCAACCGTAACGAACATGCTGATTCATTTTTTTATGAATTAATCATATTGAGGATTAACGCATAGCTATGAGATTTATTATTTTAGTGTTTTTAGTTTTAGTTCCAGGAGTCGCATTTGCTGAAAACTTCTTGGTGAATAGCAATAAATTGTTTAATTTTGCTGAAAAGACTTATCCAGAGTTTTTTAGTCCTGCTAGTACAGCAACTTATAGTTTAAATAATTATTTGGTGCGTTACTATCCCAATACAGGCAACTATATTGGAACTTCTGGAGAAGATGTCTATATTTATGGTGATGTTTTCAATGGCCTTTTAAAAGCTGGAGTAATTTCGAATTTTATAGAATTAGAGCCTGATAGCGATGAATTATTAGGGAAACACTGATTTATTCGATCACATCGACTTTGGTCATAAAGGTTTGATAAAATGCATCGTATTGATAAATATGGAATAGAGCGATGCAATCAAGCTTTTCTGATCTGGAATATGCAGCAAAGAAGAAACAAACACGACGGGATCGTTTTTTGTCCGAAATCGAAGGGGTAACGCCTTGGCC
>NZ_JAKFWH010000083.1 GCF_021731985.1 Nitrosomonas sp. | reverse complement strand
ATGCAATCTCCTGACAAAAGTCAGAAGTTTGGCGCAAGTTGAAATCGATTACAGAAAAATATGTCATTTAGTAATGGTCGTTCAACGAGTTATCATGCGACAATTCTCGAATCTCCGGACACTACTGCGTTTGAATGAATGATTACCACAATTCAAACTGCCATCAACCTGTTTTCAGCAGCCACATCAGATCCATAGCTACACTTTAGCCACCCAAGAAACAAAAACGAGAACCTAAGTCCCCGTTGGAATAAATTCAAGTCTGAATTAAATGACAGTTTCTTTTCTACGCCGCGCCAGATACCCAATTAAACCTAGCCCACCCAACAACATCAGGTAGGTTCCTGGTTCTGGAATTAGTGATGGTGGAATAAATACAGGGTTAGGAGTAAATACGGTATCGGGAGTATACGACAGTAAAAATGGTTGGCCAACATTATCACTATTAGCCCCATATCCAAGGATCTGTCCATAGTTGTTGATGCTTAAAACAATAAGTCCAGTCAATCCGGCTGCAACGACAGGAGCCAGTAACGAAAGATCCGTCATTCCGCCGTGACTAAAGATAAAAGAATGTCCTTCCCCATTAGCAGTTGTAGCTACTCCCACAGCCTCTCCGGAATCGTTGATGTCAAAGGCAAAGCTATGGCTTCCACCCAGGGTACCCAAGTCGGTCATGCCAATGCCATTAGGCCCCGTAATAAAAGCATGGGTGGAATTATCAGCAATGCTAGATCCTCCCACCACTTGCCCGGAATTGTTGATGTCCTCAATAAAGATATAGCCAGCGGTACCCACTTCCGTAAGTGACCAGTCGGCATGCGCCATTGCAGGGATTGATGCGGTGGAGAATCCTGCGAGAAAGATTGCGACCCTTTTAAGTTTTGCGAGTTGAGTGTTCATGATTATTGCCCTATGTGATTATTTCCGTGGTGTTCAGGTGTTTCACAGTGCAAAAAAATCAAGAAACCCAAGCCAATTTGATTGCTTCATCAATGTAGCCCGGATTGATCACACACTCAATAAGCAAATCACTTAATTTTCTATTAAAAAATCATTTATTTATGGAACGTGTTCTCTATTGAATACGGTGCTCTCGGTGCTCATAGCAATCTACTGATAGCAGCTAGTGTATGGAATATGAAATAATCGCTGCTGGCCATTTTGGCTCTTTTCCCTGCGGAAAAAGTTACAAACGTATCCAATTATTTGATGGAAATTAAATTCATAGCAAGACAAAACTTTTACAGGCGTGTGCTAAAAGTCACAGACATAATTTAGATATAGCGGTATATTTCCTCTCTGTTTTCATCTTCAAAATTCTCAGTAGGTATTAAACTTGAAATCATGTGATCGCAATTGATTCGAGAATCTCGAAGTCGAATGTAAAAAATGTAGGAATATTTACTGAGGAAGATGTTTTATATTTGACCTGCGGATTGCGATCGATGATTTTATGACGAGGCCCTTTAATCCCTATTGCTTGCAATAGGGATTTTTTTTGCCTCTATTAGTCGATCACCAACACGGGCTTTATCGCAAGCTGTTGCGTAATCGTATTAGCTGCCAGCTGAGCAACAACCTGATCCGGATAGGGACCCGCATGAATTTTGTACAACCCGTTATTTTGGGTAATATTGATCGTATCGTTGAGCCACGGAAGTTTCTTCCGTACCTGTGTCAGAAAATTATGTGCATTATCCGATGAACCAAATGCGCCCAGTTGCAGATAAACCATATTCATTTCTGTATTACTATCGGCAACGGGCAACGATGCCGATGGTTTGGAAACAGCCAGTCTGACCGTGTCCCCCTCACCAGGCAATATGCTTTCAACCTCCACCCGGCCACTTCCACCAGCCAGTATTCCCAGTTTATACGCCGCCGTATAAGAAAGATCGATTAAGCGATCGGATAGAAATGGTCCACGGTCATTCAGACGCACAATCACCGACTTGCCATTCTCCAGATTGGTTACCCGGACATAGCTGGGTAACGGCAATGTCGGGTGAGCCGCCGTCATTGCATACATGTCGTAAACCTCCCCCGATGCCGTATTGTTTCCATGATAGCGGCGGCCATACCATGAAGCGGCTCCACGTTCTTTATAGGGACGAAGTTCAGTCATGGGTTTAAAATTTTTCCCTAGCGCGACATACGGCTGCATATTGGCCGGCCGCAGCGATTCGGCTCTGGGTATGGCGTCTGGAACTAAATGCAGATCGGGCGGCGGATTATCGCCTGGACCATCATCCAGATAATATCCCCCTCCTTTTCTAGCTACGGGACTTGGCCCTGGGTGAGGCATTGAAGCGGAAGATACGTCTTTTTGCGGCAGCGCGCCTGTGTATTGCGGCGTGCTGCTGCAAGCCGCTAACAAAGAAAAGACCATCGCCAATGCCAAACCATTAACCGGTGTCGATACTACAGACAAATAGTTACAAGCTTTCTGAAACGCGGAATTAGTGTTCGTCATGTTTTAACTAGTTTAGGATGTGTTTGAATACTCATCAAAATACCAAATCCGAGCAACATTGTCACCATCGATGTACCCCCATAGCTGATGAGTGGAAGCGGAACCCCTACTATGGGAAGGATACCACTAACCATTCCCATGTTAACAAAAATGTAGGTAAAGAAAGTCAGTGTAATTGATCCGGCAATCAAGCGAGTAAACTGTGTCGAGGCATTGGCCGTAATCACCATGCAACGCGCAATGACTACTAAATACAGAAATAGTAGTATGGTATTACCAATGAGGCCGAACTCTTCGGAAAAAACTGCAAAAATAAAATCAGTGCTCTGTTCCGGTAAAAAATCCAATTGCGCTTGCGTGCCATTCTGCCAGCCTTTACCAATAACACCACCAGAACCAATCGCGATGGATGATTGTATGGTGTGATAACCAGCACCCAGTGGATCTTGTGAAGGATCAAGCAAGGTCATAATACGCCGGCGCTGGTAATCATGCATGATTGACCAAAATACCGGCAAGCTAGCCGCAACTGTTATCGCCAATCCGGCAATGATGCGCCAGGATAACCCAGCCAGAAACAATACATAAAAACCGCTGGCCGCAATTAATAAAGCAGTGCCCAAATCCGGTTGCCGCAGAATCAACAATACCGGCAACATTAACAGTACCGTTGCGCCAAGATAATCTTTCAGTCGTAGGGTGATTTCGTGTTTGTCGAAATACCAGGCCATCATCAGCGGTATGGCAATCTTCATCAATTCAGACGGTTGAATTCTTGTTACCCCGATATTGAGCCAGCGCCTCGCGCCATTGTTGATTTCTCCAAACAAGGCAACACCGATCAGTAAGACGATTCCCAATATATACATGGGTAGTGCAAGTCGCATGATTTGTTGCAAAGGAATATTGGCAACCAGCCACATGATCACCAAGGCCACCAGCATGTTGATGATCTGATTATTGACTCTACTCATATTTGCGCCTGTAGCACTGTAGAGCACAATCAACCCCACGGCCATTAATGTGAGTATCCCGATCAACAAAAAGCTATCCATGTAGCGTGTGAGATAGTGCCAGATTTTTCTAATTTCTATCATGCTTTGATTTGGTCAGCCGTCATCTTGAATAGATTGTTTAACCAACTGCCAGCCAAATCTCTTAGAGATGATCATGAACAGGTTCTTCGGCAGGCTCATTTAATTTTGCAACAGTCGCTTCAGGCGATTTCCCTAATAAGTAATAATCAAATACTTGTCTGGCAATAGGCGCTGCGGTTGAACCGCCGGTTCCAGTATTCTCAACCAGTACCGCCAAAGCAATTTTAGGGTTATCTGCTGGCGCATAAGCGATAAACATGGCATGGTCACGGTGACGCTCATTAATAGACTTCTCATTGTACCGCTCACCCTGCTTAATACCGATCACTTGTGAAGTACCTGTTTTACCTGCAAAGGTATAACTTGCGTTGATAGCGGCTTTTGCAGCTGTACCGCCAGGACGGGTGACATCAACCAATGCATTCTTGACTATTTCAAGATTTCTGGGTTTTAGATTCAGGCTGTAGAGCAGCTTTTCAGGAATATCCTCGACATCTCCGGTATCACTGTTCTGTATTTGTTTAACCAAACGGGGAAGATAAGCTTTGCCATTATTCGCGATAACCATGGTGGCAAAAGCGAGTTGTAAAGGTGTAGCCAGGTTATAGCCCTGACCGATTGCAACAGAAATGGTATCTCCGGCATACCACTTTTGCTTATATTGACTCATTTTCCAGGCGGACGATGGCAGAAGTCCGGAAACTTCACCTTCGACATCAATACCTGTTTTCTTCCCCAATCCAAATTGACCGATGAAGCTGTGTATATTGTCTATCCCCAGATCATTGGCAAGACTGTAATAATAGGTATCGCATGAAACGACTAATGACTTATGCAAATCAACCCGGCCATGGCCGCCCGGTTTCCAATCGCGATAGCGGCGCTCTACACCAGGCAATGAAAAGTATCCGGGATCGCTCATACTATATTCCGGTGTGCGTTTCCCGAGCTCAAGCGCCGCCAATGCCATAAATGGCTTAAAGGTTGATCCAGGCGGATAAACACCCCGTAATGCCCGGTTGTTCAGTGGCCTATCAATCGAATTGTTCAGCAGATTCCAGTTTTCCTGATCAATACCGCCGATAAAAAGATTATTGTCATAGCCCGGCTTACTGACGAAGGCAAGCACCTCGCCGTTATTCGGATCCAATGCAACCAATGCACCCCGACGATCACCAAAAGCTTTTTCTGCAGCTTCCTGCAACCCGAGATCGATCGAAAGGATCAAATTATTACCCGGAATGGATGGTGTACGTGACAATACGCGAATGGAGCGGCCTGCAGCATCGGTTTCTACTTCCTCGAAACCGGTAACGCCATGCAATTGCTTCTCATAACTCTGTTCAATGCCAATTTTTCCAATATGCTGAGAACCTCGATAATTATTGAGCTCTTCATTGCGTTCAAGTTGCTCAAGATCTTGATCATTGATACGGCTGATGTAGCCAATGATATGCGATACAACTTCTTTCTCCGGATATTGACGCAGCACACGTGCCTTGATTTCAATACCAGGAAACCGGTAGCGATTAGCCGCAAAAGTTGCGATTTCCACATCCGTCAAACGGCTGCGAATCGGCAAGCTATTAAATCGCTTACTTTCCTTCAGCAATTTCTTGAACCGCTGACGGTCAGTGGCTGTTATTTCAATAATTGTCGCCAGTTCATCCAGTGTCGATTCAAGATTCTGGATTTTACTGGGAATAACTTCTAACGTGTAAGCTGAATAGTTCTGCGCCAGGGCCCTGCCATTGCGATCATAAATCAAGCCGCGATTGGGAACCAGCGGTGAAATGGAAATGCGGTTTGCTTCCGCCAGCGTGTGATAGTGTTCTTGTTGAGAAACCTGCAAATAATAGAAACGTACATAAAGTATCAAGAAAAGAACAAGTACAAAACAAGCGCTAACGGCGAGACGAAAACGAAATTTATGTAATTCGACAGGATGATTTCGCAGTTCTACATGTCGTTTCATAACGCATCAGGATCTGATTTTTGTTTCAGGAGCATCGATAATAGGTAAGAACCGGGTGCCCAAAGCAAGGTACCCGACAGCGCCGCAAGGAAATATTGTCCATCGGGTAATGCTGAGCCACCTGAGGTTGCAACCAGAACAATGACTATCTGCATGATCAATAATATCAAACCAATCTGAGGGGCTTGTTGCATCGAATTAAATAACCGTAATCGCCGCCCGAAAATTAATGTAAGATAAACAATGACACAATAAGCTAAAGCATGCTGTCCCAATATACCGGTGTTGCCGACATCCATCATTAATCCCATGCCGAAAGCCACACCCATTCCCATTTTGTGCGGGTGATTAATATTCCAATAGGCTATGGCAATCGCTACGAAATCAGGGCGAAATATCAATATATCCCCTTGCAATGGCAGGAAATTAAGAATCAAAGCCACAACTAAACTAGCCGCAATAAACCAATTACTGGCAGGAACATACACATCCTGTCCAAAGTAATTATTTTTATTTGACCTGTCGTCTTTATTTCTTTCCGGATTCAATTTTAGGCATCTCTAAAGCATCACGGGATTCCGGTTGTATCAGGGACAGGATTAAAACTTGCCGGTTCCGGTCCACGCCGGCAACCGGTGTACTGATAATCTGGGCAAAATCACCCGTAGGGTCTCGTTCAATTCGCAATACTGTCGCAACAGGAATACCGGGCGGATAGACCCCGCCGATTCCGGAAGTGACCAACTGATCACCTTGCTGGATGTCAGTATTTACCGATAGGTAACGCAATTCCAGTTGGTTATTTTTACCTGTACCTGAAACGACAGAGCGTAAACTGTTACGGACGACTTGCACGGGAACGGAATGATCCCTGTCGGTAAGCAGTGTCACTTCGGATGACCAAGGATATAACTGTGTGATTTGTCCAACGATGCCTTTATCATCAATGACAGCTTGGCCGAGTTGAATATGATGTTGACTGCCTTTATTCAAGGTAATTTTATGATTAAACGGATCGCGCGGGGTATACAATATTTTAGCCAGAACTGCCTTAGTTCTGGTTTTGGTTTCAATTTGCTGCACCGCTCCGAGCAAATTGCGTAAATGAATATTCTCAGCTTCCAGTGAAGCTAATTTTAGCAATTGCTCTCGATTTTCGAGATAGATCTGTCTCAGTTTTATGTTTTCTTCCAGTAAGTTGAAACTGGCAATAAATTCCTCTACTTGATCATAAATATTGGCTGGGATATAGGCAATCTTCTGCAATGGGAAAATAACCACACCAATAGCCTGACGCAATTGCGGAAAATATTTGAAACGCGTATCCCCAATAATGAGCAAACAGGATAACAAAGCGAAAACAAACAGCCGTGCAAACGGACCTGGGCCATGTCTGAAAAACTGAGGAGCTGTTTCCATTACGTCCAGTATTTACGAATCTGGTTTTGTGTCTGATTCAGTCTATAAAATAAGAAAAAAGATTACTGGTTCAATGTGTTTAGTCACGTGCAAAAATACCAATCGAACGATCCATGTTTTCCAGAGCAATGCCAGCGCCACGCACCACACAGGTCAGCGGATCATCGGCGACAATGACGGATAAACCGGTTTCTTCCATTAACAAACGATCAATATCACGTAGCAAAGCACCGCCTCCGGTCATAACCATGCCTTTGTCGGCAATATCCGAACCTAATTCCGGCGGGGTATGTTCCAGAGCCGATTTAACCGCACTGACAATGCTGTTTAGCGGTTCCGCCAGCGCTTCCAGAATCTCATTACTGGAAATAGTGAAGCTACGCGGTATTCCCTCTGCAAGGTTGCGGCCTTTCACTTCAATTTCACGTACTTCAGAACCTGGAAAAGCCGAACCAATTTCTTTTTTGATGATTTCTGCAGTTGGTTCGCCAATTAACATGCCATAGTTGCGGCGGATATAGTTAATGATTGCTTCGTCAAATTTATCCCCGCCCACGCGCACCGAATTAGAATAAACAATACCACCCAACGAGATGACACCGACTTCCGTAGTACCGCCGCCAATGTCAACCACCATGGAACCGGTAGGTGATTCAACCGGCATATCAGCACCCAATGCGGCCGCCATAGGCTCTTCTATCAACTCAACTTTGCGGGCACCGGCGCCGTAGGCCGCTTCACGAATAGCGCGGCGTTCCACTTGTGTGGAACCGTAAGGCACACAAATCACAATGCGCGGATTGGCTGAAAACAACCGGGGAGGATTCACTTTGCGGATGAACATCTTGAGCATCTGCTCTGTCACCGTAAAATCCGCAATCACCCCATCTTTCATCGGGCGGATAGCCGTAATATTACCCGGTGTGCGGCCCAGCATTTGCTTGGCTGCATGACCTACTTGCTGAATCATTTTCTTGCCATTGGCCCCGCTTTCTTCGCGGATTGCTACTACAGAGGGTTCATCCAACACGATTCCCTGGCCGTGGACATAAATCAGCGTATTTGCTGTGCCCAGATCAATCGCCATATCTGTTGAGAAATAGCTTCCAAGAATATTGTTGTTCAAGAAATTAAACATAGTGGCAGAATCCGTTATTAGTAATTAGGTGAGAGCGAATAATAATTAAAACCTTCAAAAAATGATACGCCAGTTAAACGGGGCATGATACCCTAATACTTATTTCTTATTTGAATATAAGGTTACCCCTATAAAATGACTTTGTCTGTTAGCGATGTAAAACGTGTAGCTGATCTTGCTTATATTGAGATTGATGAAGACGAAGCAAAAGAAACTTTGATTCAGTTATCCGGTATTTTCAATCTGATTGAAACCATGCAAGCAGTCGATACCTCTACAGTAGAACCCATGTCTCACGCCCAAAGTGTCGTACAACGTTTACGTGAAGATGCGGTTACTGAAACCGACCAGCGCGAATTATATCAATCGATAGCGCCACAAGTCGAAGCGGGTCTCTATCTGGTTCCACAAGTTATTGAATAGACTAAATACTACTTCAACAAAGTGAACCGAAAGAACTATCCTAGAATTTAAAAACGATAATTATACGCAACATTTTATTTTTCTCTATCAGTAAATGCCATGTTTAATGCCAGTCTTAAACAGCTCTCCCTTCAGCTTGCCGAAAAAAAGATTTCCAGCACTGAACTGACAACAGAATTTCTCAAACGCATCAAGGCGCTTAATCCTGAATACAATGCGTTTATTACAGTAAATGAAGAACTCAGCCTTGCGCAAGCGCAGGCCGCAGACAAAATGATTGCTGCCGGGCAAGCAGGCCCGTTGACCGGAATCCCCATTGCGCAGAAAGATATTTTTTGCACCAAAGGCTGGCTGACCACCTGCGGGTCAAAAATGCTGTCGAATTTTGTTTCACCGTATGATGCCGGAGTCATTGAACGTTTCAATCAAGCGGGCGCAATCAATATCGGCAAGACCAACATGGATGAATTCGCCATGGGGTCGAGCAACGAAACATCATTTTATGGACCGGTGAAAAATCCCTGGGATCATGCTGCAGTACCTGGCGGCAGCTCAGGCGGCGCAGCTTGCGCAGTGGCAGCAAGACTGGCACCCGCCGCAACCGGCACCGATACCGGCGGCTCCATTCGCCAGCCAGCGGCCTTGTGCGGCATCTCGGGAATCAAACCGACTTACGGATTGGTATCCCGCTACGGCATGATTGCCTTCGCCTCCAGCTTGGATCAGGGCGGCCCCATGGCCAAATCGGCAGAAGATCTCGCGCTGCTGCTGAACGTGATGACCGGGTTTGATCCGCGTGACTCAACCAGCCTGCAACGGGACGTCGAAGACTACGCGCGGGATCTGCAAAAACCGTTAGCTGGCTTGCGCATCGGCCTGCCGAAGGAATATTTTGCCGAAGGCATGAGCAAGGATGTCGAAAGCGCCATTGAGAAAGCATTGGATGAATACCGCAAACTGGGTGCGCAAACGGTTGAAGTCTCGTTGCCGAATGCACCGCTGGCGATCCCCGTTTATTATGTGCTGGCGCCTGCTGAAGCATCGAGCAATTTATCCCGGTTTGACGGCGTGCGCTATGGCCATCGCGCCAAATCGTACGGCGATCTGGCCGACATGTACCGCAAATCGCGCGCGGAAGGTTTTGGCGCGGAAGTGAAACGGCGTATTCTGATCGGCACGTACGTTTTATCGCATGGTTATTACGATGCTTATTATATTAAGGCGCAAAAGTTACGCCGCCTGATCGCGCAGGACTTCGCCGAAGCTTACAAACAATGCGACATTATCATGGGGCCCACCACCCCCACCGTGGCTTTTAATCTTGGAGAAAAAAGCGGCGATCCGATCCAGATGTATTTGTCGGACATTTATACCAGCGCGGCGAATCTCACCGGAATGCCGGCCATGTCGATCCCGGTCGGCTTTGGCGATAAAAACCGGCCGGTCGGTTTGCATATCATTGGCAATTACTTCAGCGAAGCGCAAATGCTGAATGTCGCGCACCAATATCAACTGGCAACCGACTGGCATTTGCAGTCGCCCGTTTAAACCAATCGTTCATTCCTGAAAATATCAATTTAGTCGGAAAATACATCATGCAGTGGGAAATTGTCATCGGCCTTGAAGTACATGCTCAACTTTCAACGCAATCCAAAATTTTCTCAGGCTCATCCACCGCCTATGGCGCAGCGCCGAATACCCAGGCAAGCGTAATCGATCTGGCGCTGCCGGGCGTTTTGCCGGTGCTCAATAAAGGCGCGGTGGAACGGGCGATTAAACTGGGGCTGTCGGTGGGAGCGAAAATCAATTCGCCCTCCATTTTCGCGCGTAAGAATTACTTTTATCCCGATTTGCCCAAAGGCTATCAAATCAGCCAATACGAATTGCCGGTAGTGCAAGGCGGTAACATTCAGATCCAAGTGGATGGCGCTGAAAAGAACGTCCGCCTGACCCGCGCGCATTTGGAAGAAGACGCCGGAAAGTCGCTGCACGAAGATTTTCATGGCATGAGCGGCATTGATTTGAACCGCGCCGGCACGCCATTGCTGGAAATCGTCTCCGAACCGGACATGCGCAGCAGCGCGGAAGCCGTGGCATACGCCAAAACATTGCATGCGCTGGTGCGCTGGATCGGTATTTGCGACGGCAACATGCAGGAAGGCTCATTCCGCTGCGATGCGAACGTCTCGGTACGCCCGCGCGGCACGGAAAAACTTGGCACGCGCTGCGAAATCAAGAATCTGAACTCCTTCCGATTTCTGGAAAAAGCCATCGATTATGAAGCCAGAAGGCAAATTGAAATACTTGAAGACGGCGGTTCGATCCGGCAGGAAACCCGCCTGTACGATGCCAACAAAGACGAAACACGCACCATGCGCACCAAGGAAGACGCCAACGACTACCGTTATTTCCCCGATCCGGATTTATTGCCGCTGGAAATTCCGCAAAGCTGGATTGATCAAATCAAGCAAACCTTGCCGGAATTGCCGCAAGCGCGGCGGGATCGTTACATCTCCGCGTTTGCATTGTCCGCCTATGACGCTTCCGTGCTGACCAGTTCTCGCGAGATGGCGGATTATTTTGACGCCACGCTCAAGCAATTACCCGCGCAAGCCAAACTGTGCGCCAACTGGATTATGGGCGAGATCAGCGGGCAATTGAACAAGGAAGGCATTGAAATGACGGCCTGCCCGATCACCCCTTCCCAACTCGCCGAACTGCTCGCGCGCATCCATGACGGCACCATTTCCGGCAAAGCTGCCAAAACAGTGTTTGAAAGCATGTGGAACGGCGAACTCGACAAAAATGTCGACGCCATCATCGAAGCCAAAGGCCTGAAACAGATTTCCGACGACAGCGCCATTGAAAAACTGGTTGATCAGGTGCTGGCCGCCAATGCGCAGCAAGTCGCCGATTATCGCAACGGCAAGGAAAAAGCCTTCAATTCGCTGATCGGCCAGATCATGAAAGCCACGCAAGGCAAAGCCAATCCGGCGCAAGTCAACGCCATGCTGAAGAAAAAACTGGATGGATAAAGCCATCGCGTGATTCGCTGAAGGGCACTTCTAAAAATTCAAAGTTCTAAACAACACGAGGCACGAGCAAAAAATGGTTACGCAGCATATGCATGATATGTAAGGAAACATTTTTTTCGAGCAACAAAGTGTTGTGACGAAATTTGGATTTTTAGAAGTGCCCTGAAATTACATCAAGCCGTATCGGCGTCCTATAACGCTCTCTGTCATCAAGGAATTAAACTTAGCCATGGTGAAAGCTGCGAAAGAAATCAAACAAGAACCGCTGGAAAAACAGCTCTGGAAAGCCGCTGACAAACTGCGCAAGAACATTGATGCCGCAGAGTACAAACATGTGGTGCTGGGCTTAATCTTCCTGAAATATATTTCCGACTCATTCGAAGAACATTTCGCCAAATTGCAAGCAGGACTCGGCAACTATGCCGGATCTGATCCCGAAGACAAAGACGAGTACAAAGCCGAAAACATCTTTTATGTCCCGCCCGAGTCACGCTGGCCGCATCTCGTCGCTCAAGCCAAACAGCCGGATATCGGTAAGTTTGCGGATGCGGCGATGGATGCCATCGAGAAAGAAAATCCGTCACTGAAAGGCGTATTGCCCAAAGTCTTTGCCCGGCAGAACCTCGACCCCGCGAGTCTGGGCGGACTTATTGATCTGGTGGGCAATATCGCGCTGGGTGATGCCAAATCCCGCAGCGCCGATGTGCTTGGCCATGTGTTCGAGTATTTCCTCGGTGAATTCGCCCTGGCCGAAGGCAAGCAAGGCGGCCAGTTCTACACGCCGCGCAGCATCGTCGAATTGCTGGTGATGATGCTGGAACCCTACAAAGGCCGGGTATTTGATCCCTGCTGCGGCTCCGGCGGCATGTTCGTGCAATCGGAAAAGTTTGTCGAAGAGCACCAAGGCCGCATCAACGATATTTCCATTTACGGCCAGGAAAGCAACCAGACCACCTGGCGCCTGGCGAAAATGAACCTCGCCATTCGCGGTATCGACAGCTCGCAAGTGAAATGGAATAACGAAGGTTCGTTCCTGAACGATGCCCACAAAGACCTGAAAGCCGATTTCATCATCGCCAATCCGCCGTTCAATGTCAGTGACTGGAGCGGCGAGTTATTACGCAATGACGGCCGCTGGCAATTCGGCACACCCCCGGCGGGCAATGCCAATTTTGCCTGGCTGCAGCATTTTGCGTATCACTTATCGCCCGTGGGCATTGCCGGGGTGGTGTTGGCCAAAGGCGCGCTGACTTCCAAAACTTCCGGCGAAGGGGAAATCCGTAAGAACCTGATCGCAGAAGGCAATCTGATCGATTGCATCGTGAATTTACCGGGCAAGTTGTTTTTGAACACGCAAATTCCTGCCGGATTGTGGTTCATGAACCACGCACGTAATAATGAACATCCCCGTAAGGACCAAATCCTGTTTATTGACGCGCGCAACCTCGGCCATCTGATCAACCGCCGCACCCTCGAACTGTCCCGCGAAGACATCCAGCAAATTGCCAGCACCTACCACGCCTGGCGCACGGCCGATCCATCCCCACCCGTAGGGGCGCATTGCATGCGCCCTGATGATGCCGCGGATGCGATAGGGGCGGATGCAATCCGCCCCTACGGGGATGTGCGGGGGTTTTGCGCGTCGGTGTCGATTTCGCGTGTCGCCGAACTGGATTATGTACTGACGCCGGGGCGTTATGTCGGGCTGCCGGATGAAGAAGATGATTTTAATTTCCCCGAGCGTTTTGCCGCGTTGAAGGCGGAATTCGAGGTGCAATTGCAGGAAGAGGCGGCGTTGAATCAGGCGATTGTTGAGAGTTTGGCGAGGGTGAAGGTGTGAGCGGGATTCAAAGTATATATTCACCAAAATGGCGCGATTTAAAAATCAGGGATATTTTGACACTGGAATATGGCAAGGCACTTCAGAACTATCGAAATGGAAATAGTTATTTTGATGTTTTTGGTACAAATGGAAAAATTGGTGTTACAGAAATATACCTTCATGATGAGCCATCGCTAATAATCGGAAGAAAAGGCGCTTACAGAGGTGTTCACTTAGCAAAGTTTCCTTTTTTTGTTATAGACACTGCTTTTTACACAAAAAACAAGCTCGAAGATTTGGATGTAGGCTATTTGTATTATTGGTTTAAATGCATTGATATAAACTCAATGGATAGCGGCTCTGCTATACCATCAACTAGCAGGGATGAAGTATATGATTTAGATATTCTATTACCTCCTATTGAAGAACAAAAAGCCATCGCCTTCGTCCTCAGCAGCCTTGACGACAAAATCGACCTGTTGCACCGCCAGAACAAAACCCTCGAAGCCATGGCTGAAACGCTTTTTAGGCAGTGGTTTGTGGTGGAGGCAACGGGGGATTGGGAAGAAAAGCCACTTGGTGAATTGCTAACGGTCACATCCAGCAAAAGAATATTTTATTCTGAGTATGTTACAACAGGCATTCCTTTTTATCGCAGTAAAGAAATTATAGAACTACACAATACTGGTAATACTAAAAGTGAGCTTTGTATAACTGAGAATAGATTTCATGAGATACAAGAAAAATTTGGTATCCCAATAGACAGCGATATTTTACTTACTTCAGTAGGTACTCTAGGAATTCCGTATCGAGTGAAAAAGAATGATAAGTTTTATTTTAAAGATGGAAACTTAACGTGGTTTAAAGATTTTACTGTAATTCCAAGTATTATTATTTACTGTTGGTTAAAATCTAGCATTGGAAAAGAACATTTGGATTCAATAACAATTGGCAGCACGCAAGCAGCCCTGACTATAAATGGACTGAAACAAATTAAACTCACAATTCCACCGAAAGAAAGATTAGAAGTATTAGAAGAAAATTTAATTTTCTTTTACAACAAAATAGATGCAAACCATATTCAAATTCAAACCCTAGAAACCCTCCGCGACACCTTGCTTCCCAAACTGATGAGCGGCGAGGTACGGGTAACCGTATGATCGAACCGGTAGACAATATTGTGATTTACCAGCCGGACGATGGGTTGTCGGGGGTGGAAGTGCGCTTGCGGGACGAAACGGTTTGGCTGTCGCAGGCGCAGATGGCGGCCTTGTTTGATAAAGATAGCGATACCATCGGGTTGCACCTGAAGAACATTTACCAATCCGGTGAGTTGATCGAGTCGGCAACTACCGGGAAATCCTCGGTAGTTCGGCAAGAAGGCAGGCGGCAGGTCAAAAGAAACATCAAGGTTTATAACCTCGACGCCATTATTTCCGTCGGTTATCGCGTCAATTCCAAGAAAGGCACGCAATTCCGTATCTGGGCCAGCAACATACTCAAGCGCTACCTGGTGCAAGGGTATGCGCTGAATGAACAGAAACTTCAGACGCAACAGCAAAAACTCGCGGATTTAAAACAAGCGATTGCCTTATCTTCACGCTTGTTCCAACAGAAAGACTTAACCGCTTCCGAATCGCAAGGCATTCTGTCGATCCTGGAGCAATACAGCCACGCGTTGACGGTGTTGGACGATTACGATCATCAGCGTTTACAGGTGACCGGAATCCAGCAAGCCGGACAGCGCAGAATTTCCTATGATGAAGCGATCCAGCAAATCCGGCTGTGGCGTGAACAGGAGAAACTGGGCGGATTGTTCGGCAACGAAAAAGATGATTCCTTCAAAAGCTCGTTGGAAACCATTTACCAAACGTTTGGCGGCGAAGAACTCTATCCCAGTATTGAAGAAAAAGCCGCCAATCTGCTGTATTTCATCGTCAAGAATCACTCTTTTTCCGATGGCAACAAACGCATTGCCGCCGCGCTGTTTGTCTGGTTTCTGGCGCGTCATGATTATCTCCTTAATGCAGACGGAGAAAAGCGCATCGCCGATAATGCCCTGGTTGCGTTTACGTTGCTGATTGCTGAGAGCAAGCCCGAGGAAAAAGACACGATGGTGAAAGTCATCATCAATTTGATCAATGGCAATAATCCATAGGGGCAAATGATTATTTGCCCTAAAAGATCGCATGTACAATTACGTGCATCATTCGATGATCTATTCGGAGAAGAGCTATGAGAACCACCATCGTACTGGATGACGAATTACTGCAAAAAGCGCGAGCCTTGACTCATGTGCAGAAAAAATCTGCACTGGTCAGAGTAGCCTTGAAAGCCCTGATTGAGCGTGAAAGCGCCAAAAGATTGGCGAATCTGGGTGGCATTGAGCGGCAATTAAACGCGATTCCACGTCGGTAAAATGACGGTTATGCCGTAGGGGTAAATAATCATTACCCCTACAATCCCAACAATAACCCGGACACCATGACCTACAATCCAACCATCCATCACCGCAAATCGATTCGTTTGCAAGGGTATGATTATTCACAGGCCGGTTTGTATTTTATTACCGTTTGTACACATAACCGGGTGCCGTTGTTTGGGGAAATTGTTGATGGTGAGATGCAATTCAATGAATTGGGGATCGTCGTGGATGAAGAATGGCGCAAAACAGAATATATTCGTTCCCATATCGTATTGCACGAATTTGTCATCATGCCTAATCACGTCCACGGTATCATCCAACTCGTAGGGGCGCATTGCATGCGCCCCAATGGCACGCACCCGCATGAATATGCGGACTCGGATGAACAACCAGGGCGCGTGCAACGCGCCCCTACGTTGGGGGACGTTGTGCGGGGGTTTAAATCGTCGGTGACCAAACGGCTTAATGCAATATCGGGTACATCCGGTCAACGTTTCTGGCAGCGCAATTATTACGAGCACATTATCCGCGATGAGGATGCTTACCTGAAAATCGCGGAATATATTCAAACCAATCCCCGATGTTGGGATACGGACACTTATTATGTCTAGGCTCACCGAATCGGCGATTGAAGAGCTAGCGATAAAATTATTCACGCAGCTCGGTTACTGCCCTATCTACGCACCCGACATTGCCCCCGATGGCGACCATCCCGAACGCGCCCGCTATGACGAAGTATTGCTTACCGGCCGGTTAGAAAAAGCACTCCAGCGCATCAACCCCGGCATAACGGCCACGGTATTACAGACCGCCCTGAAGGAAATCGAGCGCATTCATTCCCCGGAATTACTCACCAGCAACGAAACTTTCCATCGCCTGCTCACCGAAGGCGTGAAGGTCAGTTATCAGCAAGATGGTAATGAACGCGGCGATATCGTCTGGTTGATAGATTTTGATCATCCGGAAAATAACGAATTCGTGGTGGCCAATCAATTTACGGTGATTGAGAACAATCAGAAGAAACGTCCGGATCTCGTTGTGTTCATCAATGGTTTGCCGGTGGTGGTCATCGAGCTTAAAAATGCCGCCGATGAAAACGCCACGATGCAATCCGCTTACCGGCAAATCGGCACGTACCAGCAAACCATTCCCAGTCTGTTTACTTACAATGCGATTCTCGTTATTTCGGACGGATTGGAAGCTAAGGCAGAATCGCTGTCAGCAGGGCTGAGCCGCTTCATGACATGGAAATCAGCCGATGGAATTGCAGGGGTGGATGGCATCCGTCCAAAGGGCGCATTCAATGCGCCCCTACGGGCTGAATTGGAAATCTTAATCAACGGCATGTTGAATAAATCCACCTTGCTGGATTTGATCCGGCATTTCATCGTATTTGAGAAGAGCAAAAAAGAAGACTTAAAAACCGGTGTGATCAGCATCAGCACGGTTAAGAAACTGGCGGCTTATCATCAGTATTACGCGGTGAATGCCGCCATCGCTTCGACATTGCGGGCGGCGGATTGCGGCAGTGAATTGCCTGCGCGCCAAATACGGCAGAATCCGGCCAGCTACGGCTTGCCCAGTGTGGCGCAACAATCGCAGGGCGACAAAAAAGCGGGTGTGGTGTGGCATACGCAAGGCTCGGGCAAATCGCTGTCGATGGTGTTTTACACCGGAAAAATTGTGCTTGCCCTGAATAATCCAACTATCCTGGTGATTACCGACCGCAATGATCTGGACGATCAGTTGTTCGACACCTTTGCCGCTTCTTCACAACTGCTCCGGCAAGAACCCAAACAGGCGGAAGACCGGCAGCAACTCAAAGAGTTGCTCAAGGTCGCATCCGGCGGGGTCATTTTCTCGACGATCCAGAAGTTTCAGCCGGAACAAGGCAATGTGCATGAGGAATTATCCAGCCGCGGCAACATTGTCGTGATTGTGGATGAAGCACACCGCACCCAATACGGTTTCAGCGCTAAAACCATCGACGAAAAAGATGCCCAGGGCAAAGTTATCGGCAAGAAAGTAGTTTACGGATTTGCCAAATATCTGCGGGATGCGTTGCCCAACGCGACGTATTTAGGCTTTACCGGCACCCCGATTGAGAAGACCGATGTGAACACGCCAGCAGTGTTCGGGGATTATGTCGACATTTACGACATTGCCCAGGCGGTAGAAGATGGCGCTACGGTGCGTATCTACTATGAAAGCCGCTTGGCCAAAGTGGCCCTGAGCGATGAAGGCAAAAAACTCATTGTCGGACTCGATGAGGAACTGGATCAGGAAGACTTCAGCGAAACCGGGAAGGCCAAGGCGAAATGGACGCAAATCGAAGCATTGGTCGGCAGTGAACAGCGCATCCGCAATATCGCCCAAGATATCGTCAGCCATTTCGAAGCGCGGCAAGAAGTTTTTTCCGGGAAAGGCATGATCGTGGCGATGTCCCGCCGTATTGCTGCCAACCTGTATGAAGAGATCATCAAACTCAAACCCGAATGGCACGCAGAAGATTTGAACAAAGGTGTGATTAAAGTCGTCATGACGGCGGCATCGTCGGATGGCGCCAAGATGGCGAAACACCACACCACCAAGCAGCAGCGCAAAGTTCTGGCCGAGCGCATGAAAGATATCGCGGATGCATTAAAACTCGTGATTGTGCGCGATATGTGGCTGACCGGCTTTGATGCGCCGGGTATGCACACGCTGTACATCGACAAGCCGATGCAAGGGCACAATTTGATGCAAGCGATTGCACGGGTCAATCGTATTTATTTAGACAAACCCGGCGGGCTGGTGGTGGATTACCTGGGCATTGCGGCCGACTTGAAAGAAGCCTTATCGTTCTATTCCGATGCCGGTGGCAAGGGCGATCCGGCACTGGCACAAGAACAAGCCGTTACACTGATGCTGGAGAAAATCATAGACATCTCGGCGATGTATCACGGCTTTCCTTACGAGAATTACTTTGCGGCCGGTACCGCTAAAAAGCTGTCGCTCATTCTGGCCGCCGAAGAACATGTTCTGGGTTTGGACGACGGCAAGAAACGCTATATCAATGCAGTCACCGCATTATCCCAGGCTTTTGCGATTGCCATTCCGCACGCACAAGCCATGGATGCCAAAGATGAAGTGGCTTTTTTCCAGGCCGTCCAAGCGCGACTGGCGAAGTTTGATCGTACCGGCTCCGGCAAAACCAATGAAGAAATTGAGACGACCATCCGGCAAGTCATCGATAAAGCGCTGGTATCCGAACAGGTAATTGATGTTTTCGATGCGGCGGGGATCAAGAAACCGGATATTTCCATCCTGTCCGAAGAGTTTCTGCTGGAGCTCAAAGGCATGGAACATAAGAATCTGGCGCTGGAAGTGCTCAAAAAACTACTCAATGACGAGCTGACAGTCCGCGCTAAAAAGAATCTGGTACAAAGCAAATCCTTGATGGAAATGCTGGAAAATGCCATCAGGAAATACCAGAACAAAATCCTGACGGCCACCGAAGTCATGGATGAACTGATTAAAATCAGCAAGGAAATCACCGCCTCCGATCTTGAGCCGAAAACACTGGGTCTGACCGAGTTTGAGTATGCATTTTATACCGCGATAGCCAGTAATCACAATGCGAAAGAATTGATGCAGAACGATCAATTGCGGCAATTGGCCATCGTGTTGACGCAGCGGGTACGCGAAAACGCTTCGATAGACTGGACCATCAAGGAAAGTGTCAGAGCCAAACTCAAAGTGATTGTGAAGCGGACATTACGGCAATTCGGCTATCCGCCCGATATGCAATTGCTGGCTACCGAAACGGTGCTCAAACAAGCGGAGATGATCGCCGACGCATTGGCAGCTTGAACCGGCAAGAAGACATGCAGAGTCGTATAACCGGCTCAAATTATAGTGTTATACTCGCAAGCCTATTGTACGCTTGGAAGAAACGGGGGAATTCGGTAGCTAAGGTTGAGCTCCAATGCATGGAGGCAATACCGGACACCCAAAAATAGGCGCAACTATTTCTTCTATTCCTGTTATGAGAATCTTCAAACCGAAAATATAATGCTGAAATCTGTTGTAACTACACCCATCAATCATGTTTTACGCGGAGAAAGCTGGGCATGCAAACGGCTGCGATCTTATACCGGTAAGACAGTGTGTATCCGGATGCCACCTTTGGTTAATTTCAGCCTGCTGATTGATGCGGAAGGTGAAGTACAGCAAGCTATTAATAGTGATATGGATGCAGATACGACACTCACGTTATCCCCGTTGATTCTGCCTCGGGTACTTGCGCAGGAATCCAGCGCGTTCGAGCAGATAACAATCATCGGCGATCAATCGTTTGCTGAAGAATTAATCGCGATAGTCAAGCAGCTTAATTTGCGCGCGATCTTTGAGCATGACCTGAGCACAGCCATTGGCGATATACCGGCACATCGCATCACACAAACCGGTGTGCATCTGATGCACTGGCAGGTAGAAAATGTTCACCGCATTGCTCAGGCATTGGCCGAATACTGGACAGAAGAAAATCGTTTTTTAACAAAACCCGCGACTGTCGATCAGTTCAGCGAAGAAGTAAAGAATTTGCAGCATGATACCGAGCAACTGGAGCAACGTTTAAACCGATTAACCCAGCGAAGCATCTTAACGAGCGAGTAATTAAACACAACGTATCTTTTCTCTCAAAGGGAAAGACCAATGAATACTTGTCGAAAAATAAACTTGTGCTGTTTTAACTGAGCCCCCTGGGTTCTATTGCTCGTCACCAAATTTTTATAATCTATGCGCCTATTTCGACTTTTAAAAATACTACACATTGCCTTCAAATTCGGATTAGACGAATTTGTTTTGAACCATAGCCGCTTGCAATTCTTACGAGTGACTGTCAGAACATTAACTTTCTGGCGGAATTTGGACAAGCTGCGCGGGGAAAGATTACGGCTGGCTTTGGAAGCGTTGGGCCCTATCTTTGTTAAATTTGGCCAAATGTTGTCTACCCGGCGCGATCTTTTACCCCAGGATATCGCTGATGAGTTGGCCAAACTGCAAGATCAGGTACCGCCTTTTTCTTCGGAAATTGTCATCTCATCATTGGAAAAAGTATATGGAAAGAAGATCAGTGAAATATTCCTTAAGTTTGATGAAATACCCGAAGCCAGCGCATCGGTAGCACAAGTCCATTTTGCCGTGCTGCATGATGGGACCGAAGCGGCGGTAAAAATATTACGTCCTAATCTGGCGCCGATCATTATGCACGACGTTGCGCTGATGGATACTGGCGCATGGTTAGCTGAAGCGCTTTGGACGGACGGAAAGCGTTTGAAATTACGCCAAGTCGTCTCGGAGTTTGCCCGGCACTTGGATGATGAACTGGATCTAATGCGTGAAGCGGCTAATTGCAGTCAGTTACGCCGCAATTTTCTGGATTCTCCCCTGTTATTTGTTCCCGAAGTCTATTGGGATTACTGCCGCAGCAGCGTGATGGTCATGGAGCGCGTCAAAGGCACGCCGATCAGCCATGTCGATACGTTACGCGAACAAGGTATTGATATCCCGCAACTGGCGCGTGTCGGCGTTGAAATATTCTTTACCCAAGTGTTCAGAGATGGCTACTTCCATGCGGACATGCATCCGGGAAATATTTTTGTTGGCGCAACTGGCCAGTATATTGCAGTTGATTTTGGCATTATGGGAACACTCAGCGATGAAGACAAAAATTACCTGGCGCAAAACTTTCTGGCTTTCTTCCGCCGTGATTATGGGCGTGTTGCACAGGCACACGTGGAAGCGGGATGGGCACCCAAAGATACCCGGGTGGATGATTTTGAATCCGCCATACGCGCTGTCTGTGAACCGATTTTTGACAAACCGTTGAAAGAAATTTCGTTCGGACGAGTCCTGCTGCAGTTATTCCAGGCGTCACGGCAATTTAATGTAGAAATCCAGCCGCAATTGGTTTTACTGCAAAAAACACTGCTGAATATCGAGGGACTTGGCCGTGATCTGGATCCCGATCTGGATCTGTGGAAAACAGCCAAACCCTTTTTAGAGAACTGGATGGCCGAACAACTCGGTTTCCGCGGATTAGCCAGCCGGATACAAAAAGAAGCCCCCAATTGGGCAATCATCCTGCCCGAATTTCCCCGCCTGATCCATCAGGCCCTCGCTGAAAATCGCAATGATATGCTGGAAAGAAAAATGACTGATCTGGTCATCGAAGAAAAACGCCAAAACCGCCTGCTGGCACTCATCGCTATCCTATTGGCTGGATTGCTGGCGTGGCAGATATTCCAGTAATTTACAACTTGCGCACAACCTATTTGAGGGTAAATTCACATACCTGACAGCGGTCTTTAATTCTTTTTCTGGACCTTAATGCCTGTTTGCTGAAGTATCAATCGAATCTGACCCCATTGCTTCCAAATTGCATACCGGATTCCGGCTTGGTGGGTTTATTTTCAGAACACAGGATATCCGAGTGCATTACTATGTTAAAGTCCCTACTTATCCCTATGGCAAATTCTATTGATAAAGCCGAGCTGAGGGCACTCTATCAGCATCGTTGGCAACCCAATCTAAAAATTCCTTTATTCTATGGGATATGGATAGGGCTTGGAATAATGGCCTGGCATGCTCCGCATTGGACCATCGCTTGGCTCTGCTATCTTGCCATGGGTTACATGCAGATGGGCATTGTGACTTTTATGCATGATTGCACACACAGCGTTTTATTTAAGGCCAAGTGGAAGAATTGGGTATTTGGTGTTTTTGCCATGATACCGCTGTTAATTTCATACACCGCTTTCAAAGAAGATCATCTCCTGCATCATCGTTTTAATCGTTCAACTAAAGATCCGGATGCATTTACAATGGGTAAGCGAGGAATCGGTGATTATATCCTCTTCTATGCATATGCCTTGATTGGCGTACTTCTGACAGCCATCCAGTTTGTTATTATTTTTCCCCTGCAAAAATTACGCGGCGCGAAAGCACTCATTCATTGGAGTGAAATAGCGCTGCATGCGGTGATTACCGTCATTATTTATGAATGGGCTAATAATCATGGAATTGCATCTGAAGTTTTTGCACTTTGGTTCTGGCCGCTCATTTTTTTTGGATTTTTCAATAGCGTTCGTTTTGTGGCAGAACACTATGGAACGCCCTGGAATGCTGGCCAGCTTGCCGGTACTCGTACCATTATTAGCAATCCAATGAATTCATGGTTCTGGAACAATATTAACTATCATATCGGGCATCACGTATACCCTGCAGTGCCTTGGTATAATCTTCAGAAACTCCATGTGTTAATGCTGCCAGAAATTACTCGTCAGAATGCAATTATCGATAAAAGCTATTGTGCTGTTTTCTTTGACGCCATGATCAATGGCCCAGAAAGTCTAAGGCGGAATATAGTACGTAATGAAAAACGGAACGCTAAGATAGCAGACCCCGATTCATCGTCTGCCTCAAATGACACATTCCAAAGTAATTAATCGATCTAATCATTCCTGATCAATTAAGGAAGCTCTGATTAAGTTGATTACATTCATGGTTCGACAAGCTCACCACGAACGTAATCAATATATTACCGGTCGTCCTAAGCCTGTCGAAGGACTTGATCAGAGTTTCCTTAATGGAATGTCACTAAATAGCCGGGAAATTTTACTGCCGTTGATAACGGTAGTAAATGTTGGCTGTTAATACCCTTGCGCTTTCAAATCCTGAACTATCCCGGCATACCACATCGGAATATTAATTCCTGAAACAACGTCGCTTACGGCACCAGTGATTTGCAGATGGGAAATTCCATTCCCATGCCCTTCAAGGATACCCCGGAAATTGCCCCATTGGCACGAGTCAACGGAAACCATACCATCGTTTTCACCTTCGTATTTCTTGATGACCTCGTAGGAGATGAGGAAAATGGGATCGTTGGCTGGCGATAACATTCTGGAGCCGTAACTCTGGTAATAAACGCCTTCGACATCTTTCACGTCGGCATTGAATTTCTTCATACTTTCACGGGTTAATTCTTTTATTGCGATATTGCTTTCCGGGTCTTTATCGCCCATGAATTTCCCCAGCGTGTCGATCGCTTTATAGGCCCAGTCATCATCTGGAAGAAGTCTTGTTGCCACGTCGGCAAAGGCGGAGCCCCGGTGAGGCGTGGAAATAGTCGTTAAGCTTGCGACTTTTTCTCCCATTCCAAGTTTGGATATCATATAACGGGAATCGAGTCCCCCCTTGGAATGTGCGATGAGATTCACTTTTTTGGCGCCGGTCGAGGTCAGTATCCCTTCTATCCTTTGCTTCAGCACTTCCGCATTTTCAATAGATGAATTCCACGCCCCGAGTTCTCCCAGATAAACATTCGCTCCGCCTTTCCTGAGGAATTCCGGAATATGTCCCCAGGAAGAAATAATCATGTCATCGCGAAAACCGATGCCGTGAAGAAGAATGATAGGGTATTGGGTGTTACAGGAATCAGCCGGCGTTACGTTCGAGCCATGCACGGGAAACCATTCCTTGAAATACTTTAATAAGGAAAACATATTGTATGCTCCATCGAGGTGGTAATTGATTATCAAAAGCCGGGCAAATAATTAAGGGGCTACCAGAAATTGCGATGCCGCTGCTTGTCACATCATCCGGTTATGCCGCACAGATTCCCTATTTTGTGCAGGATATTGTAAACCACGTTGAACCCCTATCGCCGTTTTCCGGTCTTTAACTTGCGTTGCAATCTCGTACAAAAGCAATGCAATCGGCCGCTTTCTCTGCCTTGGCTGAATTTAAATCATCCCCCAAGTCTTATATACAATTCAACTGCAAAAGCCTCATCCTAATAGAAACTTGACATCAATCTAAAATTCTTGATTCGGAACCTGCCAGCACTTTTATTTACAATTCAACGGATACTCTAAACTATCGGAGTAACCGTGGTAATCGGTGATATGAAAACCCACTTGGCCAGACGCGTCGAAAAAGAATTCACAAAGCCTTTCCTTCGAATCAAAATCAAAAATAGTTTTAAGACCAATGCCTGTGGGTTCCAGCCTAATGAGTGAGCTAGCCATGTACTTCGTTATCTGATCTAAAAACAGACCGGTAAAGTCGATGCCGTCCAAGGTCATCATGAACGTGTCCCAACGGAGATCGGCTTTTTGGTCCCAATCATAAATTTCTAAAATATACTGATGCTCTTCATTTGTGAAAACAATTATGCTGGGAGATCGTCCAAGCCAAAACGGTGCCGTAGCCACGCCTGAACTTCCTTTTGCGTCACTGACCGTAAACCGCATATCGTAGGCATAACCATAAGCATAAGGCGGGAAGGCTTCAAAAATCAGCTCGCGTAGTTGCTGATAACTGGTGTTAAAGGTAACGGTTAAACGGTTATCCGTCTTTTCCATGGTTACGTTGCCGCTGTTCAGTAATTCCAGAAACTTGACCATGAATACCCCTGATATATCTTCATAGTCTTGTTCGATTAATTTTTTCTCGATTTTTAATGTCGCAAAGTCGATATCCGAAATACTGTCGATGTCTTCGAAAATGATACCCCAAGTGACTACGGGGTTATTAACTGCGCCATCAACAAAGGGCGCGCTTTTTTCAGTGAACAAACGAATGGCCGGTGCACTATTATCACCTGCAATACCGCATTTACTGTTAATCAAGTTTTTTGCTTTTGCGATAAGATTCAGAAAAATTTCGATTGCGGCATCTTTTCCGGTTTCATCGCCGGGTGCGGTTCCAGCGTCGATTTCGATGATATTTCCTTCATACAACGCATAGCCTCTAAAACTGTACAGTGCTGTTTGTGCGCTGGTCTTGAACATGCCAAATAACCAACGATCAGTTTCTTTAAGCAAAAAACGCGCAGTCGAAGTCTCTGAAAAGGAATTCAATCGAGCGGGATCGTTAAAATCGGCAACAGCACCAGCCTTGCTCGGATAAGACGCGATGTTCACCCGTACTGACCAATGACCATCGGGATGAATCGCCGGTGAGCCGAACCAGGTTACCGAAACACTGGTATAGGCCCCATTCAGCAATCGCAAACGCGGCGTGTTATCGACAGTCATATATCCTAATGGATCTCCTCCAAGCGCGGTGGCGTCGGTGTTTGACCAATTACTGACCGGCGGACATCCGGATTGCACGTTCATTGCTACTGAACTGAGTACGATAAAGCACAGCAATTTGAGAAGATGTGCATGGACATGAGCAAATCGACTAAATGTAAATAAAAAATTTAAACTGAACACTGGAACTCCTCAAATAAATTTTCGTGTATTGAAGATTATCTTTTTATAATATATAAAATCGCCCAATGGCTGTTTGATGTTTATCAAATACAGGCGCTTACTTAAAAACCAAGTATCACTGGTTAAAAACAGATGGGTTAGCGCAGCTTGGGTTCAGGCAACTCAATTTGTTTAACCGTATGTTATATCCGCGAAATTGCCATTGGTGATTTATGGGTAGTGCACGGTTATTCCAATGATTTATTTCAGGCGGCACTGGATGCCCAAAAAACCGGGCGCCACTTCACCATTGATTATGCGATTCCCAAGCAGGGCGCGGTGATGTCATTGGACAGCATGGTGCTGCATCAAAGTGGAAAAAACCCGGATCTGGCACATCAATTTATTAATTTTATGCTGGATGGCAGGAATTCCGCTGAGCTGAGCTGACCAACCTGATCGGCTCAGGCAACCCCAATATCGATGCCAAACCATTCATCCGGCCTGAATTACTGCAAAATAAAGTGATCTCTCCAGATGAAGATACGTTTTCCCGACTGGAAATGATTACGGATCTGAATCATAAACAACGCCGGATACTCAGCCGCAGATCAAATTACGCTAAACTAACGATCTATCAATTTTTTATCGAGCACCTATGAGCTATTATCAATATCATGTCTTTTTCTGCACCAATCAACGCGAAGGCGGTGCCAAATGTTGTAACAATTTCTGCGCACAGGAATTGCGCGACTACGCCAAGCAACGTATTAAATCGCTAAAGTTGAGTGGTGAGAAAAAAATCCGCATCAATACTGCCGGTTGCTTGGATCGCTGCGAGGAAGGGCCGGTCATCGTCATTTATCCCGATGAAACCTGGTACACCTATATCGACAAAGACGACATCGATGAAATCATCGATGAGCACCTGATTAAAGGCAACATCGTTGAACGCCTGAAAATTTAATAGCAACCGAATTTGACACGCTCATAAGGTAAAAACTTGCCCGCTATTACGCAAAAATTTTTCATTGATGGTCCTGCTGGGAAACTCGAAGTCATTCTGGGGGAACCGGAATCCGTTCCGAAAGGAATTGCCATCATCGCACATCCGCATCCGTTACACGGCGGAACAATGGATAACAAGGTTGTTCAGACCTTATTTACCACCTTGTTAGCGCTTGGATTTATCACAGCCAAATTTAATTTTCGTGGCGTGGGCAAAAGCGAAGGCGCTTTTGATCGTGGCATCGGTGAGATAGAAGATGTAATGGCTGTCACGCAAACAGTCCGCGATCAATTCAATGCGCATTCAGCGGATCTGCCGTTACTCCTGGCAGGCTTCTCATTTGGCGGCGCAATTCAGTTGCATGCTGCTGGGCGACTGATTCCAGAATTTCTCATTCTGGTTGCGCCATCGGTTGTTAACTTAAATGCACCAGCCGTTCCGGAAACAACGAAGTATGCTTTGATTATTCAGGGTGATCAAGATGATATCGTAATACCAGGCGATTTACTGGCATGGGCAACTCCCCAATCTCAACCCATCATTTTCATACCCGGCGCGGAACATTTCTTTCATGGAAAACTGGCATTACTCAAACAGGTGATATTACAATTCTTTTCCCCGCAAATATAATGCAGCTATTGCATACAATCTCATTCAACCAGCCGGTGTTGAATCGCATACTTGACCAATTGCGCATTATTCTTCATGTTCATTTTTTCCAGAATACGCGATCGATACGTACTGACTGTTTTAACACTGAGTGACAATTTATTGGCAATGGCTGTTAAGGATTCTCCGGCAACAATGAGTTTGAAAACATGAAATTCCCGGTCCGAGAATGTCGTGTGTGTCAAATTCTCAGAATCTGAGACAGGATTAAACAAAAGTTTCTCTGCCAGCTCAGGATTTACATACTTTCCGCCCTTGGCAAGCCGGCGAATCACACTAATGAGCTGATCGGTCGGGCTGTCTTTCGTCAAATACCCAGATGCTCCGGAACGAATTGCCCGAATCGCATATTCTTCTTCCGGGTACATGCTTAAAACCAGAACACGTGAAGCCGCATTCGCTGATAACATTCTTTTCAGAATGTCCAGCCCATTGATATCGGGCAAATTAATATCCAACAGCGCAATATCCCAATCGCACTCCTTCGCCTTCTTTAAAATGTCCTTCCCATCAATGGCTTCCGCAACCACATCGATATCGTCTGTTTCATTGATAATTCGTTTAAGTCCGTCACGAAATAAAGCATGATCATCTGCAATCAGAACTTTAATCATTGATTAATCCCCAACATTTGTTGTTGCTATGGTAAGCGGTATCTTGAGTGTGACAACACTACCCTGAGAAGGCAACCCGGATATCTCCAGTTTACCGCCGATTTGCTGTGTCCGCTCATTCATGCCGATTATTCCGAAAGACTCAGGATTCAGCATTTGTGATTCGGTGATCCCAACGCCATTATCTTTGATGGTAATCAAAATGTCATCCTCATCTTCAGAAAGCTCAATATCGACCCGGGAAGCTTGTGAGTGCCGGACTATGTTAATAAACACTTCCTGAATCACTCTAAAAATACTGGTTTCAGAGTGCTTATTACTCAAAGATAAATTTGAGATCGTTGATTCTAATTCGCATCGAATATTGGTGCGTTGCTCAAATTCGCGTATTTGCCATTCGATGGCACCATACAATCCTAAATTGTCCAGTACATTGGGACGCAAATTTATTGAAACCCTTCGTGCTGTTTCGATGGCCTCGCCCGTTAGTTCATAAAGCGATCTGATCCGTTCATGCATTGGATCCGCACTTATTTTCTTTGAGAGCCAATCCAAATCCATTTTCAGAACAGTTAAGGTTCCACCTAGAACATCATGTATTTCTCGGCCAATCCGGGTTCTTTCCTCTTCCCTGACATCCTGCAAATGTGTCGTTAATTGGCGGAGACTCTCGATCATCCGCCTACTTTCCGTAATGTCTTCAATCATACATAAATGGCATACTTCCCCATTACCCATGATCTCAAACGACACGATAGAGATTTCAATCCAAATAATGGACATATCCGGGCGCAGGATTCTTTTGGCTAGCCTGCAATCACACGACTGATAAATGATAAATTTCTCGATATCCTTCCGGTAGGAGGATACATCATCCGGATGAAGAATATCCGACTGATTGGTAACAAGAAGTTCATCCACACCCCTTCCGACAATGGATGCATACTTCGGGTTCACATCGTAATATTTTCCCGTTGACAAATTAATCAACGCAATACCCAGCGGTGCTTTTTCAAAGATAGTCTGAAACTGCTGATGTGCTTTCCGGTTACTTTCTTCGATGCGCTTTCTTTCGATTGAATAGCGAATAACCCGCGCCAGAACACCCTCGGACAGACTTCCCTTAACGAGATAATCCTGCGCACCGGCTTTAATCGCTTTGATTGCAAGTTTCTCATCATCCCTAAAAGATAACACTGCGATAGGTATACTGGCAGCGTTTTCACGCAATCGATTAATCGTTGCAACCCCATCGCTATCAGGTAGCGTAAGATCCGACAAAATGAGATCAAATGACTGCTGTTGAATTAATTGCAGCGCAGAATCCAATCGCTCCGTATGGACCACAGAAATCTGCTCGCCCATCGCTTGCTGTAAGTCACTTTGCACAAGTATTGCATCAGTTTCATTATCTTCGATTAATAAAATATGAATCTTAGTCGGGTTCATGACAGATTAGGGTTCATATAATATGGCAGTAGAAAACCAGAAATCTTTAATTGATTGCGCTGTTTTTATACATTCATCAAAATCCACCGATTTTCTAATATAGCCATTCGCATGACTATGATAAGCAGCTTTGATATCTTCCTTAGTCACAGAAGAGGTGTAGACAATGACAGGAATGCTAGTGAATTCGGGGTCTGCTTTCAATTCGGCTAAAACCTCGAGTCCATTTTTTCTCGGCATATTTAAATCCAGCAAGATAAGATCTGGACGAGGCGCGTGAAGATTCTGTCCTTGTCGCTTTAGAAACTCTAATGCATACACGCCATCTTCTGCCGCATAGATTTCGCTATTCGCTTCACAGAATGCAAAAGCCTCTTTAATCAACAAAACATCTGTAGGATTGTCATCTATCATCAGAATTACGCTGGGATGAGTATTATTTTTATCGCGCATTGCAAATACTTAATTAGTTTTTGGAATTGAAAAATAAAATGAGGAACCTACATTGGGCTCTGATTTGACCCAAATGCTCCCCCCGTGATGTTCGACAACTTTCTTACAAATTGCCAAACCGATACCTGCACCTGCATATTCTCTACGACTATGCAGCCGTTGAAATACCCGGAAAATCCGCTCTAAATATTGCGCCTCTATACCAATTCCGTTATCACTCACCGAAAAAACCCATTGATCCGAACTTTCTTCTACACCCACATGAATTCGTGGTGGCTGCTCTCTTTGAAATTTAAATGCATTATTGATTAAATTAGTAAATAACTGAGTAAGCTGGAAAGGAATACCGCTAACCACGGGAAGCTTATCACGGGTGATTATCGCGTTACATTCGCTACTCGTGACCGACAAATCAGCCAGAACATTGCTGAGCAAACATTCACAATCCACTTCTTTCAGGGTTTGACTCGCATTGACTTGTGCATAAGTTAACAGATCATCAATCAGTATCTGCATGCGACTTGTACCGGCCACCACGTGCGAGATCAAGTCATTTGCACGCTCATCCAATTGATTGTTAGCGTATTTCTTCAGTAGCTGTACAAAGCTACTAATCGTACGCAATGGTTCCTGCAAGTCGTGCGTAACAACATACGCAAATTGCTCAAGCTCATCGTTAGAGCGCGCCAATTCAGCGACTTGCTCCTCCATTTTTTGTTCCAATCGCTTGTATTCCGTCACCTCGGTGCGTATTGCAACGAATTGATACGGAGAACCGGCATGATCGAGACATGGAACAATTGTGGTATCAACCCAGTAAACAGTTCCATCTTTAGCGCGATTCTTGATTTCCCCCTTCCAGGTTTCACCCTTCGCAAGGGTAGTCCATAAGTTACGTATAAATTCTTTAGAATGATAACCGGAGTTAATAATCCGATGATCTTGTCCGATTAATTCTTCGCTTGAGTATTGAGAAACAGAGCAAAACTTTTGATTAACATACTTTATTTTTCCCTGTTTGTTAGTTATTGCTAGAATGGCATGCTCATCAAGCGCCCTTTCAATCATTCTGATTTCACTCAACGAAGCTGTTTGTCCATCAACAAGCTGCTTTTGTTCCAGCCATAAACCGAGATCATTGGCTATATTTTGCAAAAACACAGCATCTTCATCTGGCGACCATCGTATTCGATTGCTATCTCCATAAAAAATACAGACTTGTCCGCGAATCTCTTCCTTAACAAGGATTGGGGCAGAAAATTGATGTTCTAAAGCATGCACAAAATCATTGGATGTAAAGCATTGATTATCTATCTCGATGAGAGGAAAAACATCACCCGAGCAGCGCCATGCTAATCCCATCTGCTCAATAATTTTTTGACACAGATCATCAATAGAACGAATAGTCAGCATGTCACGGGAAATTTCATATAAACATGCAAATTTATTCAATTTCTCGTGCGCTTCACTCTCACTCATACTTGAAAGATTGCCTCTATCAAGCACTGGGTTGGAAATGAACTGCGCTTTGTGCGCTATGTTGCTTGGATTCGACTTTCCGCCAGGATCACTTAATGGATTTTGTACCGAATCCAAAAACTTATCGGGGGTAAATTTCTTATTCCAGCCGGCTTCTTTTTGTAAGCTCATATTGCTTTTAACCGAGAATCACGGTTATACGCCTGTTTCTCATGAATGCCTTCATTGGTAATCACCTAGCTCTGTTCTGATGTCCATTATGACAAAAGAGATTGTAACTCCCATCATATCCATCTGAAATATTAAAAACCATAGGAATATTCTGATTGTTTTTCCATTTGATATTGTGAGCGCTGATTATTCCGGGCTGAGATTGACTGGAAATTCACACAGATAACTATCCAGAACAATTACAACAAAATAGTTCCTACAATTTATGGTCATAATTTCTTATGGTTGAATGTATTATTTCCTATTCATAAATAGGAAGTTACCGACAAAGTAATAATTAATCGGCTGCCGTAAAACTCAACTTCAATTTTGATAAATTATAAAAGGATAGAAGATGAGAGTAAATCTTCCGATTACCAATACAGAATATCCCATTAACGACGATACCTTAATTGTATCAACCACCGATACGAAGGGAAGAATCACTTATATCAACCCAACCTTTATTGAAGTCAGCGGCTTCTCCGAAGAAGAACTAATCGGCAAAGCGCATAATATTGTGCGTCATCCGGATATGCCCCCTGAAGCATTTGAGGATTTATGGAACACGTTGAAACAGGGCTTACCCTGGACAGGATTGGTTAAGAATCGCCGTAAGAATGGCGATTTCTACTGGATCAATGCCAATGCAACCCCCCTGCTGGAAAATGGGAAAATCACCGGTTATTTATCAGTTCGCACCAAAGCACCTCGCACAGCAATTGAGCAGGCTACGCCGATTTATCGAAAAATCCTGGATGGAAAAGCACCTAACCTGAAGATCGAGAAAGGTCAGGTGGTGCGTACCGATCTGGTTGGGAAATTTTCTGCGCTTTTTAAAATGACCATGAGCAAACGAATTGCTCTTTTTATGGCCATTCCCGCTTTATTTTTATTGTCTGCCGGTGGTATTGGTTGGTGGGGTCTTACACAAACTCAGATTCCCACATCACTGAGCAGCATGATTGCCGGAATAACTGTAACCGGCGTAGCTGTGATGATCTATCTTGCTTTTAGTATGATACGAAATACACTGTCTCCACTGGAACAAGCAACTGACATTGCAAACAAACTGGCCGCCGGAGATTTAACGCATCAATTTTCCATTAACCGCAGTGATGAATTTGGTGAATTATTAAAAGCACTCATTCAGACGGGAATCAACCTGAGAGCGACAGTACTTGATGTGCAAAAAAACGCCCTATCCGTTCGTCAGGCAACCGGTGAAATTGCTTCCGGTAATCTGGATTTATCACAACGCACGGAGGAACAAGCCTCTTCGCTAGAAGAAACAGCCTCCAGCATGGAAGAATTAACCTCAGCCGTGCGTCAGAACACGGATAACTCCGTGAGTGCCAGCCAACTCGCCTTGACAGCCAGCGACATTACCGCCAAAGGCGGAATCATGATGAAAGAAGTTGTTACCACGATGTCGGCAATCAGTGAAAGCTCAAAAAAGATCGCAGACATCATTAATGTCATTGATGGCATTGCCTTCCAAACAAATATCCTAGCACTCAATGCGGCCGTTGAAGCAGCGCGCGCTGGTGAGCAAGGCCGGGGATTTGCGGTCGTAGCAACCGAAGTTCGTAACCTCGCGCAACGCAGCGCCACAGCAGCCAAGGAAATTAAAACACTGATTGATGATTCTGTACAAAAGGTTGATGAAGGGGCCGCGCTAGTTAATCGGGCGGGTAAAACAATGGATGAAATAGTTGGATCCATTAAACATGTGACTGAAATCATGTCAGACATCACCTCAGCCTCCAAGGAACAAAGCACTGGTATCGAACAGGTCAATCAAGCGGTGACTCAAATGGATGAAGTCACACAACAAAATGCAGCGCTGGTAGAACAGGCAGCCGCTGCCGCCGCCTCGTTGGAGCAGCAGGCACATGAGTTAGTCGGCGCCATTTCCATATTCAATGTGGCACACAATACGGCAAAACGGCCAGCTGCCGTGGTTCAACTGGCTGACAAAAGAACCGGATTAACGGAAAGAAGCAACCTTCACAATAGCAACAGTCATTTAACAGGCCGTTGAAAAACCCACCGAGTCGGGTAAAATTTGATTGAACCCACTCATTTCATAAATCATGCGCGGAATAGAACACTCGCAACAACAGCTTTTTAGCTATGTCAATCTGGAAGAACGGATCC
>NZ_JAKFWH010000029.1 GCF_021731985.1 Nitrosomonas sp. | reverse complement strand
CGCGACAGATCGCGAAACCAATCGATTGTTTCCACAAGCAGCGGCGTATCAATGGCATATCGCCAGACGGCGAGTTCAATTTTCTGTTTATTCTCTTCAGTCAATAAAGTTGGAGAAATGCTTTGCGCAAAAACCGGTGCGGTCAAGCAAGCAACCGCAATTACCGTGACTACGAACAAGGCAATTCTTCTCTCCAATTTTCGCATGTTTGATTTTATGAAAGCGCGCATATTTAATCCGTTAAATCAGCTGTTTTCTCGATTAAGCGTTATATATTCTACGATAAATATCAGTCTTTTTAAGATACTGTGCTAAGGATAGTCTTATTTGATTCAGATTCAAACCATGAATAAAGCGAAAATTTGCGCTTTAATAGAAAATCTGCCGCCTGAAAATGCTAAGGGAACTCTGGATAACTGTCATTTCGAGCGTAGCGAGAAATCTATGGTATTGATTGCCAAAGATTCCTCACTTTGTTCGGAATGACATATGAGGACTGTTCAGAGTTTCCCTCATGCAGAACAGAAGATGACTTAAAACTGGCCTATAATATGCGGTTTTTATTCAAGATCAATCTTTTCATGGCATTGCAATACTGTGACACCGCTTAAAATGCAACAGCACACCCTACCCACACCCGGAACCCTGTTACGTTACGCTGATTTTGATGGCTCGAGCGATGCGCTATTTCTCGCGCAACTTGCCCAGCAAGCAAAACCTGTCACGGTCATCACTGCCAATGCACTCGATGCGCAAAGATTGTTGGAAGAAATTCCCTATTTTGCACCGGAATTAAGAGCGCATCTGTTACCGGATTGGGAAACACTGCCTTACGATACTTTTTCACCGCACCATGATCTCGTTTCGGAACGGCTCGCGACACTGTATCAAGTAATGAATGGCGCCTGTGATGTGCTCATTGCGCCATTGACTACGGCACTGTATCGCATGCTGCCGCGCGAATATCTCGCTGCGCATACTTTTTTTCTGAAGCAAGGTGAGGTGCTGGACCTGGCCGGATTGCGCAGTCAACTGACTTTTGCAGGCTACTCGCACGTCACACAGGTTTTCTCTCCGGGTGAATACAGTGTCCGCGGTGGCTTAATTGATTTGTTTCCAATGGGCAGCCCGCTGCCGTATCGCATCGATTTACTGGATAACGAAATCGACACCATTCGCACCTTCGATGTCGATACCCAGCGCAGCATTTATCCGGTCAATGAAATCCGCTTGCTACCTGCGCGTGAATTTCCATTGGATGAAGCCGGGCGCACCAGCTTCCGCGGTAATTTCCGCGAGAAATTCGAGGGTGATCCGTCCAAAAAACAAATCTATAAAGATATTAGCAAAGGCCTGACTCCGGCAGGTATCGAATACTATCTACCGCTTTTCTTTGAACAGACAGCCACCCTGTTTGATTATTTGCCGGAAAACACTTTGCTTTGCCTGCACCAGGATGTCCGTCCGATTATCGACGAATTCTGGCGTGATACCCAATCGCGTTATCAGTTGTTGCGCGGGGATAGCGACCGTCCGTTACTGCCACCGGCCGAATTATTCCTGGCAAGCGATGTTTTCTTTGGCCAGCTCAAACCCTATGCGCGCATTGAAATATTAACCAATGGACAAGATCTCAAACTGGCGGCTAAAAAATCTACTGCTCCGCTGCCCTCTGTTCAAGTCAACCGCCACGCGGAAAACCCGCTGGAGAAACTGGCTGAATTCGTCACCCGTTTCACGCAATCCGGCGGACGCATCCTACTACTGGCGGAAAGTATGGGGCGGCGCGAACTCATTGCGGAATACCTGAATCAGTACGGTTTGCACCCGGACAACTGTCAGGATTATGCGCAATTTCTGAGCAGTTCTCAGCCCTTCATGCTTAGTGTTGCACCGCTGCACACCGGTTTTATCCTGGAATCAGCGCAACGTGCGTTTATCACCGAAAGTGAAATGTATTCGACCCATGTCTATGGGCGGCGTGAACGTGAGGCGCGCAAGACCACTTCGACCGATAATATTCTGCGTGATCTGTCGGAAATCAAACCGGGTGATCCGGTGGTGCATGAGCAGCATGGCATTGGCCGCTATCTGGGGCTGGTCAGTATGGATGTGGGGGAAGGCGAACCGGGCGAGCTGAGTGAATTTTTGTCGCTGGAATACGCGGGCGGCGACAAACTGTACGTGCCGGTTTCACAACTGTATCTGATCGGGCGATACAGCGGCGCTGCCCCGGAATCGGCACCGCTGCATAAGCTGGGCAGCGGTCAATGGGATAAAGCCAAACGCAAAGCCATGCAGCAAGTGCGCGACACCGCAGCGGAACTGCTGAATCTGTATGCGCAGCGTGCAGCGCGCGAAGGCCATACTTTTACGCTTAGGCCGCATGATTACGATGCTTTTGCCGAGGGATTCGGTTTTGAGGAAACCGCTGACCAAGCGGCGGCGATCAAAGCGGTCATTGCAGATTTAACCTCGGGGAAACCGATGGATCGCCTGATATGCGGCGATGTCGGTTTCGGTAAGACTGAAGTGGCATTGCGTGCCGCTTTTGTCGCTGTCGCCGACGGTAAACAAGTCGCAGTGCTGGTTCCGACCACGCTGTTGGCTGAACAACATTTCCAGAATTTCTCCGATCGCTTTAGCCTGATTGCCGACCAATGGCCGGTCAAGATTGCTGAACTGTCGCGCTTCCGCTCCGCCAAAGAACAAACACTGGCACTAGCGGGCCTGGCCAAAGGCGAAATTGACATTATTATTGGCACGCACAAACTGATTCAGAAAGATGTTATTTTCAAAAATCTAGGTCTGGTCATTATTGACGAAGAGCACCGTTTCGGCGTGCGGCAGAAAGAAGAATTAAAAAAACTGCGTGCGGAAGTCGATGTGCTGACACTCACCGCCACGCCGATTCCACGCACATTGGCGATGTCACTGGAAGGACTGCGCGATTTCTCCATCATTGCCACCGCGCCACAGCGCCGCCTTGCCATCCGCACCTTTGTCAGCAGTTTCTCGATGGGTATCATCCGTGAAGCTTGTCTGCGCGAACTGAAACGCGGCGGGCAAATCTATTTTCTGCACAATGAGGTCAGCACCATTCAGTTGATGTATGAAAAACTATCCGGTTTGCTACCCGAGGCACGTATCAATATTGCCCACGGGCAAATGCGCGAACGCGATCTGGAACATGTCATGCGGGATTTTTACCAGCAACGCTTCAACATCCTGTTATGCACCACCATCATTGAAACCGGCATCGACATTCCCAGCGCCAACACCATTCTTATCAACAATGCGCACAAATTCGGCCTGGCGCAATTGCATCAATTGCGCGGGCGGGTCGGCCGCTCGCATCACCAGGCTTACGCGTATTTGCTGACACCGCCCGAAGAAGCGCTCGGATCGCAAGCCAAAAAACGCCTGGAAGCAATCCAAGCGATGGAAGAACTCGGTTCCGGGTTTTACCTTGCCATGCACGATCTGGAAATCCGCGGCGCCGGAGCGGTGCTCAGCGAATCACAAAGCGGAGAGATGCAGGAAATTGGTTTTAGCTTGTATAGCTCGATGCTGGATTCTGCCATCCAATCCTTAAAACAAGGCAAAGAGCCCGATATGCAGCACCCATTGGGCGTTGCCACAGAAATCAATCTGCACGTTCCGACTTTATTGCCGGAAGATTATTGCCATGACATTCATGAACGCCTGGTGCTGTACAAGCGCATGGCCAATTGCAGCGACGACGAACAGCTCGACGACATGCAGCGGGAATTGGTCGATCGCTTTGGCCTACTGCCCAATCCAACGCGGGCATTACTCGACTGCCATCGTTTGCGTATCGCCGCTAAACCGCTCGGCGTCACACGCATTGATGCCAGTTCTGAGAACATCCAGATCCAATTCATCCCGAACCCGCCGATCGACCCGCTAAAAATCATCCAACTAATCCAAAGCAGCCGCGAATATTCGCTCTCCGGTCCGGATCGGTTGAAAATTCTGGTGAAGATTGAGGATGTGAATAAGCGGGTGATGCGGATTAAGGAGTTGATTCAGAAACTGAACACTAATAACTGAAGTATCTCTTTTCCTACTACTCTATGAGAACTGAAATGCGTCAAATATCGGTAAGACTACCGGATGAACTGGTCACCGCACTGGATGAAGCGGCAGCAAAATTGCATCGAGCGCGTGCCGATGTGATCCGACAGGCTGTCGAAAATTATCTTGACGATTTTGAAGATATTTCCCGTGCTGTGGAGATCTTGCGCGATCCAGCAGATCCAATTCTGGATTGGGAAACTGTAAAGCATAATCTACTATCATATGGTGAGCGAAGTGTATGATAAGCAATTGATCGTACTGATCATTTGTTACAATCTTCACCAAGAGAATTACCGGCAAATCTGATCATAACGAATCACATAGCAAGTAATTTCTTAAGTAACTACATGGTTCTTGATTTAAAATCCGTGGTATTTTTTCTATAGATTGGCTTACCTATCGACTTGTGGATCTAACAAAGTCAGTAATATAGAAAGCTAAATTGGCGCATTTTCATAACACACAAGGAGATAGCATGCAGCTTTTTGTGTTAGATTTCATTTTTGACGCATTATATTGCGTCATTTCGGATGACTGATTTAAGTAGATTTCGAGAAACGAAAATGAGCAAACTTCTTACGAGAGCAGAACTTGAGAAACGTTGCCAAGACCTCGGCGCTGATACAACGGGTGAGCAGAGAATTCAAAGCGTTTCAGGTAACCGTCCAATAGTGTCGGACTTCGAGTTGCATCTTCGTCTTATGGAAGCGGGAAGGTCGGCTAGAGAAAACAAATTGTTGGTAGTAGCTCTTATCCCGGCTGTTGCTTCGGTGGTTGCACCAGTCGTCGCATGGATTGCAGTAGCGGTCGGCAAATGAAGAAATCTAATGTTTTGTTCGAGGCCAACATGGTGACAGCGCACCGTTTCCTTTTGTGTTCGTGCCTCGAACGGGCTCAACAAAGCATTAGATGACTAAGACTATGAAGCCTCTGAAAAATTCGCCAGAATCTCTACAGAACGATGACAGGACCTCGTTTGACGACATCTGCGCCAACCCCGCGTGGGTGACGTATCTCAATCCGTTTCGCTTCGTTGTACCCGACGATGAAGAACCGTGGCAGGTATCGCTCGATGAGATTAACTCGAACACGTATGACCACGGGAAGCTCTGTCGGATCATAGACCGATTGCCAACACCCCTCGGAAGAGATTGGCCAATGCTACTGTGCTACGATGGCGGTCTTGCAATCCCGCGCACAGCTGCGTTTTCTAACAAAGAAAATGCAACCGAGTTCTTTAACTCGGCACTGTGCAACTTGTTTTTGGGTGGCGTGCTCTGTTGTGCCGTAGACACAAGAGACGTGGTATGGGGAACAATACATAAGAAACAGTTCCTCTGGCCAGTCGATTTTGGCGAAAGCGTCTCATCACAATTGCACGCACAACTACGCACAAGGGTTGGTGGCGGATTGAATACAATTCAGCTTTCCAATCCGAAAATCCTCCCCCTATCCAAGTTTCGAGATGCGTTCTCCAAAGGTGCGCAGGTCACAGGTAGTGTTCCATCTCTTTCACCAAAGTTCTTTCTTCATGGCGTGACGGAGTTGCGTAACAGAAATTGGTCATCCGCTTTGTCGAACTTCTGGATTGTGATCGAACAACTTACGGACCATCTCTGGCACGACACATTTCTAAGCGATGCCCAATATCATCCAAAAACAGACATCGCTAAGCGCAAACGCGCGCTGAAGGAGGATAACCGTACGTGGTCAACGTCAGTCAAGCAAGAATTGCTATATCAAAACGGACTCATATCGGAGGAGACGCTTGCTGATATTTTCCCTGCACGTCAAGCTCGAAATGGTTTGGTCCACGGTGGAAAAGATGTTTCCTCTGAATCTGCAATCTCCGCCTGCGAGGGTGCAATAAAACTACTGCAGCGATGCGCGGCGACACAATTTGCGGTACAACAGTGCCTTTATTATCCTCCAGACGATGAGCTTCGTCGTGGCAAGTCGATCTCCGGTAAACCACGATTTGATGATTGGAAATCCATAGGTTATCTATGACCACCAACTCGTTGCACTAAGAAGTGAACAGGTCACGCAAGCACGCAAAGTGTCTATTATAAAGAATAATTGTTCTTGCGGCATTAGAGGGATCACATACGGAAAAAGGAAATGCGATTAGAATCATATCGGCACGATTGGCCACAAATGCTGAGAGGCAAATTTATGAAGAAGATTGAACCTGAAATGGCAGACGAACTGAGACCGGAATATAAGCGGTCTGATTTCGGTAAGATTGTACGCGGCAAGTATGCAAATCGTATCAAGGCGGAAACCAATGTGGTACTTCTTGAACCTGATATTGCAGAGGCTTTCCCTAATGATGAGGCGGTCAACAAAGCGCTACGGCATTTGCTGGAAGAAGCAAAAACTTTAGCCAGCTTAACCCAGCAACCCAGAAAATTCAGTTAACGCTCTGGTACCGTACTATTCAATAGTACAATTACCCTGCCCGTCGTTGTGGTCGCGTTTTGTGTTTTGCATTTATTTCTGAAAGAAATGGATGTAGATTCCTAAAAATTGCTTATTTCCTTTTTCAAATTACTATGCATAACCATTCGCCTCAAAGGATGTCTCTGGCGAATCATTGGTTAATTCCGTCGCGATGACTCAGGATTTATCATGCATCCTTGAAAGTGCAATATCGTAAATTTCATTTCGGTCACGTTTGCCAGCAGCGATCACGGTTACAGTGATGGTTTTGTCTTCAACAGAATAAACGAGGCGATAGCCAAGTTGGCGTAATTTAATCTTGTAGATATTCTTAGCACCGGATAGTGCAGCAGATGGAATGTGGGGATTTTCTAAGCGTTCTTTGAGTTTCTTTTTGAATTGCGTTTTAACGGTGTGACCTAATTTTTTCCATTCTTTGAGTGCAGATTCCTTGAATTCCAGCTTATAGGTCATCAAGCGATACCCTGGTGGCAGGCTCGTTCATCCGCTCTTTGACGATTCTCAGAAGTTCTACATCGTCAAGTAGCTCCATCATTGCTTCATAAGCAGCAGCGGGCACGCAGTAAAAGGCTGGTTCATTGTGGTTCAATACGGCAATAGGCATGCCGCTGCCGCTGGCAACAACCTTCATTGGATTAGCCTTCAATTCAGAGATGCTGGCAGATACTTCAGTCAGTATTCGATAGGTCATGTTCATATTCTCCAAAGTAGCCAAAAAAACCGAATTATAGGTCTCTACAAAGGTCTCGTAAAGATCGTGACAAGCCAATCAAACAATAAATTTGTGCAATCGAAGTAAGGCTGCATTTCCAAGTTGAGCCCACTTCCAAAAATAAAAGCCTAATCAGGCAGTTCATTTTCAACCAGTTTGACCCAATAGGCAGCACCAAGCGGTAATATCTTATCGTTAAAATCGTAGTTCGGATTATGTAATAGACAGCTACCCTCCGAACTGCCATTGCCGATCCAGATATAACAGCCTGGCTTTTGTTGCAGCATAAAAGCAAAATCCTCGGCGCCCATGCTGGGGGTTGGTGCGGTGTTGATGCAATGCTCGCCGGCGACAGCGGTAGCAGCGCGGATCGCGCTGGCGGTCTCACTCGGGCTGTTGACTGTAACCGGATAGCCGGGGTTTTCCGGATTGAAATGGATGCCGGCTTGCAGCTTGAAGCCTTGCGCTACGCTTTCGGCCAGGTGGCGGATGCTTTGTCCCAGTTGTTCTCTCACTGAATTCTTAAAGCTGCGGAAGGTGCCGCGCACGACAGCGGAATCCGGCAGCGCATTCCAGGTATTGCCGCCATGAATTTGGGTGACGCTGACCACCGCGGCGTCGGCGGGATCAATCTGGCGGCTGACGATGGTTTGTAATTGGGTAACCAGATGCGCCGCGGCGACCAGAACATCGTTGCCCAAATGTGGCATCGCGGCATGCGTCGCTTGTCCGCTCAGATTGATTTCAAAGCAATCAAACGAGGCCATCATGGGCCCGGCTTTGACCGCGAAATGACCGGCTGGAATATCCGGGAAATTATGCATGCCGAAAACCCGTTGCGCCGGAAATTGTTCGAACAAGCCTTCGCTGATCATTTGATGCGCACCGGCTCGGCATTCTTCCGCCGGCTGAAAAATAAAATAAACAGTCCCATCAAAACGGCCGTGGCGGGCCAAGTAATGGGCTGCACCGAGCAGCATGGCGCAGTGCCCGTCGTGGCCGCAGGCATGCATTTTTCCGCTGTTGCAGGATGCGTGTTCGAAGCGGTTTTGCTCCTGGATAGATAGCGCATCCATATCGGCGCGCAGGGCTATGCTGTGGGTACTATTGCCGCGGCGCAAAACTCCGACAATGCCGGTTTTGGCCAAACCCTGATGCACTTCGATACCGGCTTGTTGCAGTTGCTCGGCTATCAACTGCGCCGTTGCGGTTTCTTCAAATGCGGTTTCCGGATATTGGTGTATCTGTCTGCGCCAGCGGCGCATGTCGGTATGTAGTGCGAGAATTTCTGAAACAATGTTCATAGTCGATCAATGGATTATTTGCATCAAGGCAATCCCAGCATACATCATAAAGCTGAGGGTTAAAACTTCTCGTTCGCTTGCAATGAATCTGGTGCGGTCTGGTTATGAAAATCTCCGTAATTATTTACTAATCGTGTCTGATAATTGGAAATTTCAAACGCTAATTACAAGCAACCGCTAAAAAACCAATGCTCACCATTACTCAATGCGTAAATCTGATAACATTTTCTATATTTCAGGATGAATGATGATTATTGTTATTTCGCCAGCAAAAACACTGGATTTTGAAACGCCAGCTATCACGCAGGAACATACGCAGCCGGGTTTTCTTGATGACTCAGCCGAACTGATCGACCAGCTCAGAAAACTGGAACCGGATCAAGTCGGCAAGTTGATGTCGATCAGCCCTAAGCTCGCTGTTCTGAATTCAAACCGCTATTTCGCCTGGAATCGCCCATTTGACATGAAAAATGCCAAACAGGCAGTGCTCGCTTTCAAAGGAGATGTTTACACAGGTTTGGATGCAGACACGCTGACCGCTGCTGATTTGGCTTTTGCGCAGGATCATTTACGCATTCTGTCCGGATTGTATGGCGTGTTGCACCCGCTGGATCTGATGCAGGCTTACCGGCTGGAAATGGGCACTCAGTTTAAGAATCCACGTGGCAATAATCTATACGAATTCTGGGGCGATAAAATCACCCATGCGCTCAATCAGGATTTGCAAAAACAAAAAACTGACATTCTGATCAATCTGGCTTCCATTGAATATTTCCAATCCGTTCGGAAGGACAAATTAAACGCGCGCATTATCACTCCGGCTTTCAAAGACGAAAAAAATGGCGTGTACAAAATCATCAGTTTCTTCGCCAAGAAAGCCCGAGGCTTGATGAGCCGCTATATCATCCAGAACAAGCTCACGAACTCAGAGGATATCAAGCACTTTGATTTTGCAGGTTACCAGTTTAGTGAAGATGCCAGCAGCCGGGATGAGTGGATTTTTACCCGTGCCGAATCAAAATCGGCATAATTCACAGCGAACAATTTTGTGAAGTTTTTGACAGATAAAATGCAATGGAAACCAATAAACTCATTGAACTGGCAAGAAACTATGTGACGTTATCCAACGATCATAATTTCCCATCTATTCAACCCTTGTTTGCTGACGACGCCACCTATTTCTCTGCTTATTTCGGCGAATACAAAGGCAGTACGGCGATTCATGCCATGATGGCCGATTTTTTCATCCGCTTTCCTGACGCGCATTGGGAAGTAACGGAATATCGCGGCATTGAAGATAACGGCGTGGAATTTAATTTCGCCATGACCGGAATGGACACCTCTTCCGGCGAGCAGGTGAAGCGGCAAGGATTGGAGCGCATCTACTTCACTCCGGGTGGTTTGATTAAGCATATTGCCGTTCTCAAGCCGCACAATTAGGTTCTTCTTATCAAACGATAACCATATTTTTGGATCGTACGTTGGAATTGAAGTGGCAGAACTGTGAGAAAAACTTCGCTACTTGCATCTGATAGCATCCAGAATGTCAGATTTGTAAATAATAATCCGGCGCATTAGGTTAAAATTTCACATATTAACTTCCGCCTCGCATCATGTTATGCCACATCACAAAATTAAAGCCGTTCGCATTGAAGAAACTCAGCAACAGACTGACCTTTCACCTGCACAGAAAAAATTCAATGGATTGATTCAGAAAATTGATACCCAGAAGAAACTATTGGCCACATGGCAGGAAGTGATTCCTCAATACCAACAGGAAATTGCCGGAAAACTGAACCCGTTACGCGATGCATTCCGCGATCATCAAGCAGATATGGTGGTGATGTTGGATGCTTTGTATACAACCCAAAAGCTCGCCCACAACCAGCGAGATAAAATTGCACACCTGATTACCAGCATATGCGAGGAGCTGATCGGTCAACACGGACGCGAGGATTTAAAGCCGCTTTATGATTGTTACAGCGAGCAGGATTACGATGCCGCAGTTCAAGAAGCCGATGAAATGGCCAGTGAATATTTTAAATCTATGTTCGAACAGGAATTCGGTGTTGAACTGGACGATGATGAATTTGACTGTTCCGATCCTGAAGAAATGGCGGCGCGCTTGGCTGAGAAAATGCAGGAGCGGCATAAACAGGCCCAAGAATCCCGTTCCAAGCGGAAAAAATCCGCCAAACAATTGGAGAAGGAAGCACGTGAGCAAGAAGAGGAGGCCAACGTCAGCAAATCGATCCAAGCAGTTTACCGACAACTGGTAGCAGTGCTGCATCCGGACCGAGAGCTGGATCCAGCGGAGCGCGAACGTAAAACCGAATTAATGCAGAAAGTGACGGTTGCCTATGGAAAAAGAGATTTGCTGCAACTGCTGGAATTACAACTGAGTGTCGAGCAAATTGATCAAAGCAAAATCAACAATATTGCCGACGATCGCTTAAAGCATTACAACAAAATCTTGCAGAACCAACTGGAAGAACTACAGCAAGAAGTGGCGCATATGGAATTGGACATCAGGCGAATGACTGGGCTTGCACCGTATGCGCACTTGTCGCCGAAGCGGGTGTTTGCTCTGTTGAATGAAAACATGCGCACGTTACGGAATCAGATCAATCGCATTCAACATGATTTGATGCTATTCAATGATGTAAAACAGTTCAAATCATGGCTCAAAGGCTACCGAATTCCCACATCTGGGTTTGATCCGTTTTTCTAACGATACACTGTGCTGTGCTCGATTCAATCTTTACTTGTTGCAGTAACATTCAAATTAAAAGCGTGACCAATGTAATTATATCTTCATATTACTATGTAAAAATTCACTTTCTCAGTATCTCAAGCTTCAATCTTAAAAGCTTATTGCCGCAATAATTTTGTACATTCTTTTTCGAATTCTCCAAATTTTATTTTCGGTGGCTAGAAGCATTGTTTAAATTTACAGATAACGCTATCCTGATAAGCGATATTAATTTTTTGTCAACATAAGGCCATAATGACACAAGACGAACAAAAACGCGCTGCTGCAGCAGCTGCAATCCAGCATATTCCGGTTGGTTGTATTGTTGGAGTGGGTACAGGTTCTACCGCTAATTACTTTATCGATGAACTGTCTAAAATAAAAAATAAAATTGAAGGTGCTGTCGCCAGTTCGGATGCGACTGCTCAGCGCCTGAAGAGTTACGGTATCGAAGTGCTTGATCTTAATAATGTCATTGATTTGCCCGTTTATGTGGACGGTGCGGATGAGATTACCGAACATTTGCACATGATCAAAGGTGGTGGCGGCGCTTTAACGCGGGAAAAAATTGTGGCTGCTGTCGCGCGAAAATTTATTTGCATTACAGATCAAAGCAAACTGGTGAGTGTCCTTGGCAACTTTCCATTACCCGTTGAGGTCATACCCATGGCGCGCAGCTATGTCGCACGTGAAATTGTGCACCTGGGAGGACAGCCAGCTTTACGCCAGGGATTCGTCACTGATAATGGCAATGTGATTCTTGATGTACATAACTTGCAAATTATGAATCCGGTTGAACTGGAAGCGACACTGAATCAGATTACAGGTGTTGTAACAAATGGTCTTTTTGCCCGGCGCTCGGCAGATACCTTATTACTGGGAACAGATAATGGGGTACGGACAATTACTATCTGATTTATAATGTTAATCTTTAGTAGCTAAAAACTTGGTGCATCACATAATTCCATACCAACAAAAGGCAACCATGGTAACCAAAGAACATATTTCCAAGCAGTTTGATGCTGATCTTGAAGAAGTACGCACTCGCGTTTTGCAAATGGGTGGTTTTGTTGAAGAACAAATCGAATATGCTATTGAGGCATTGACGAGCGGCAATGAAGAATTGATTGATCAGGTCATTGCGCGTGACCATCGCGTTAACTCCATGGAAGTATCAATTGATGAGATCTGCAATCAAATTATTGCACGTCGGCAGCCGACTGCAGGCGACTTACGCATGATCATGATGGTTATCAAAACCATTACCGATTTGGAACGTATTGGCGACGAAGCAGCGAAAATTGCACGGATGGCGAAGTTGATCTATTCAACAGACCGTATGCACATACCGCGCTTTGTTGAAATCAAGCATGTTGCCAGTATCGCTATGGACATGCTGCATAAGGCGCTAGATTCCTTTGCCCGGTTAGATTTGAATGCAGCCGCGCAAATTGTACGACAGGACGAATTTGTAGACGAAGAATTTCGTTCCATCTTGCGACAATTGATTACGTTCATGATGGAAGATCCAAGAAAAATCTCCACTTGTCTGGAGATAGTATTTATCGCCAAAGCAATCGAGCGTATTGGCGATCATGCAAAAAACATGTCCGAGTACGTTGTTTACATGGTGAAGGGTAAAGATGTGCGCCATGTGACGGCCGATCAGATTGAACAGGAAATTCGAGAGTAAATAAACTATTTTCTTATCTGTTTATTTACGTATTCACTATCGATTCCAGCACGTTGCAACAGTATCTCCCGCACCCTGTACTCCGGCATTTGTCAGCGTAAGCGCGCCACAAGTATCACCGGCCATTGTACCGACTGGAGTTGCCCGGAGTGTAAAAGTTGCATTTCCTACAGCGAGAAAATCAATATTGTACTGAGCAGTTCCTGTTCTTGGTGATTGTAAAATAGGCAATACAACGGCTGCATCATCACCCGTATTGGCGATCCCATCCGCTCCTACAGTCGCATCATATTGGTTGTTTTCCGTATAGAATCGTTCTAGAAATTGCGCATTCTCATAAAGTATTGACTTAGCGACAGCGCGGTTGGAATCTCTCACGTAATTTTGGTAAGAAGGAACAGCGATTGATGCGAGAATACCAACAATTGCAACTGCAATTAATAACTCAATAAGTGTAAAACCGTTTAATCTCATAATATTTTCTCCAGAGTTCATACAACCTTAATCTGATATAACCCTAATTTCTTGACCCGTTTTATTTACGAAATACGATCGTTCCAATTACTCGTTATGCGCGATCGATGTTACTTCCGAAAAAATTCTACTGCACCAGCTCATGCCAAGTAATCCGCCCGCGAAGCCCGGCAAGCCCTTTTGTTGTTGTTGTTTGAATTAGTGTCCCATCTGGTCCAGAAGATATGAGAACATCATCCGCGCTCCCTCTAATTCTTGTCACGCCGCCAGGAGAAAAACTAATTTCTATGCCTGCCGACAAACCGTCATCATAACCAATTGCTCTGTTTCTATTAATATCAAATGCAGGAAAAGGAAGCATACTGCCTGTTAAGAAATCAATGGTATTCACCAAACCTCTCCCACCAAAATCACACGGCGACGCGGATGGTACGATCGTGGTAAATGTAAATAGGCCATCTTCCAGACTCGGCGCGCCGGATATGCGTTCGCCACTGATCGGCAAATTCAAATACCAGCCTTTTATTGTGGCAGAATAAGTCACCGCGTTTTGTGTCCCTGTTCGGATTGTGGCATCCGTGAATACCTGCTGTACCAGGTTGCCGGCTGTTACAGTAGCCGTGGTTGCGTTGTCCCATACGGCGTAAATAGTTTGTGCCGCAGTATTAGTAGTGTCGCCTGTCTCAAGATATTTACCCGTACCAAATAAGACCAGTTGTCCCCCTTTCGGATGAAGACTGACTGCGGGTGGAGCAATAATGGGCTTAGTGATACCCGAGATAAATAATGGTAAACCGCTTATTGCCACATTCCAGCTCGAAGGCGTCGTAGTGCTCACATCAAATTTCCATAAATTACCCTTGATGTCACCCGCATAAATGACATCGACTTTACCATTTCCATTAGAATCAAATGGCATCGGTGTAGAAAGACCATTACCAGGACCGGCATTGGCAACGAGCTTGATGTAGTCTGTGCCAAGTGTCCAACTACCATCTTCCCCCCCTGTTATAAAAACTATATAAAGTACTGCTTTACCGTTATCACTGTTATAACCGTTGCCGACAATAACTGCCCATTGCCCATTCTCCATTTTCACGATTTGTTTGGCTTGGCCGTTATATGGATCTACTACCGGCTGGTTGTAGCTATAACCCATATCCACATCATCGGCATCAGAGAATTCCCACAGAACCAGGCTTGCTGCATTCGCAGCGGAAAAGATGGGCGCTGACTGGGATGTATCCGCCGGATTGGTCACATCAAGCGCATAGAAGCCTTTGCCACCACCATTTAGACTGCCAATCAGCACGCTTCTCCAGCTTGATGTAGAGCTGTTATACGTATCAGCCACCATGGGAGAACCATCGACAAAATAGCGATGGTTGGCGTTGTAATCCTTATCAGACAATCGACTTAAATTCGCAAATACCGCACTGGGAATATAAGTAATTAATTCCTTCCCGGCATCTGCAGCCACACAACCCGAGGTTACCCCGGGAATGCAAGCATTAAAGCCATGCAGCGTACCGTCATTAGAGCCTACATATACCATTGGCAGCCGATTCTTATAGGCGGCGCTGAACGCTGCGTAGCCTGCATGATCTACATTGGAGTATCCTGCGCTGGGTTTACCCACATAGAAAGGGTTTGAATTAATAATATCGCCGAGCTTACTCGTGGCACGGCTACGGAATTTATTAACTGTCGTAGCGCTTGCGCAGCTAAATGTCCCGCTTAAACCTTCATTGGTACTGCTACCACGCAAAAAAGCGACTCTTTCCGGTCCGCAGTTATCAGCAGTTGCGGCTGCATTTTTATTAAGCAGCGTTTTCTGGGCATCTGTTAAGTTAGCATATTCGAATGCAACACCATCTGTGCTGCCTTTTGTAATCACAACCCGCGATGTTGAGTTGACAGTAGCAGGGGCCAGTGAAACTGAACCGGCTTCCCATTCTGGGATTCCCCTATTCCCGGCTGCATCAATAGGAATCGATAATAATTGACCACTCCAATCACCACTATTAAATTTCGCCTGGTAAATACGTCCATTGGTCCTGAGTGTACTGGAATTGCTAGCCACTGCGGAAGCTGAGCCTGTCCGCGCGATGATCTGTGACAATGTATTCGATAAAGCATTTGCAAACATGGCCGGATCAGCGGCACTAAAAAAAGCGCCGCGACCATTCACGGCAGCATGCCAGAGATCGTCTATCTTTGCCGCATCGCTTGCAGTTGGATCAGGCCATGACTCCGATCCCGATGGCAATGTAGTGCGTGATCCAGTGACCCCTAAACCCACTGTAAAAGTAACCATATGTTGCCAGAAAGCAGGATCTGAAGGGTTAGCTGGTACTTTGTTGAGTAAATCTGTTCGCAAATCATTTTTCCAATATTGCATTGCCGCATCCGCTAATGTATCACTATAAGCATCCGAATAAGGAAGAGCCGGAGTATAGGTATAAGATGCTGGTGTTGCCGGTGAAGAATGATTCGTGATACTAGAACCAGACGAATTATCAGAATTATCCAAACCCGATACAGATCCTTCAGTCCAATAGCCATCCGTCATCAGAATATTATAATTTTGACGGCATGCGTGTTGCGTGCCTCCGGTTGAACCTGGTGTCTCACCCCAAGGACCTTTATCGTCAGTTCTCTTGAAGTATTCCCCTACACTGATCATCGCTTCTCGCAGCGGTGTTCCTGATGCTGGAATATCATGGTCATAAAGGTTGGTAAAAAAATTCGCTCTGTCTGTACCTGTAAATTGCCTTACACCAGTTTTTACTACGGTTGTCGTTACGCCATCCAAAGTTGTAGAGCCTTTATTGATGGCTGCAAAACCTACACGCATGGTATTTCCTTGGGTGGCAAATGCTCTGCCAACACCTGCGCGAGCTAACAATACGCGAGAACGATAATAGGTATACCAATTTGCAAAGTTCTGAATCTCTTCACTATAAGTGCAGGTAGTCACGGCAGCACAATCTAAACGATTGGCTCCACCCACATATGTCGATATTGAAGATTTGATTTCAACCTTTGTATAACTGGTAGCATCATTGATACTGCCACTGTTATATTTGAAATACACTGCGGGATAGAAAGTTCTTGACTCGTCGAAAGACCGGGTTCCGTCACTTTGCAACCAACCCGCCGTTTGTGTATTGTCAACCGTTAGATCGCGGCAACCTGCCGCAGTATTGTATGGATTGTGATAAGCACAAGTAGGACTGGCATTACTCATCAGCGATCCGTCAGAATTACTCCAGGGCTGGTATTTAACAGTAGGATCGTAATAAATTTTGTTGACATAGCTGGAGCGCAACGACGCTGTATATCTGTTAGTAGAATCAAAACCGACGGCATAGTTGTTGTAATCAGCTGCGCCATAAACACCTGATGCGCGAGGAAACGTGTAGCGTACGCTTTGAAGAATCAAATTCTCCGGCATGATCTCGAAGTGCATTGATCCCGAATCATCCAGGGTAAACATCACATTGGGTGATATATTCCCCCCCAAGAAAAGCGGGCCATTTGATAATGGGGACAATGCGAATACCTGACTTGTCCAGAAAATCTGTAAAGAAAAAGACCAGGCCAATAGTATGGAGCGTATTAGATTCTCTTGCATGATTTCAACATCCTTTCTGATTATTCAATAACCTACACATTACGGCCTGAATATTTCCTGTAACTGAACCACTGTTCCTTGTCTGAAGCCCTGCGCACGTACAGTAATGCGGTAGTAATAGCGCTCACCGCTACCCGGTGGTGTTTTCTTAATCCCCTCAATGATGTAAGTCGGCGCAAGCAAACCTGCGGGCAATGCTGGCGCCGTATAGGTCACACCGTTCACTCGAAAAACTGTACCCGTTACATAGCTAATAGGACAATCCGGCGCACAGTAGGTCACCCAAGCCGGACTGGGTGCTACAGCCCCTGCACCGTAGTAACACAATCCTGCTGTACAAGTAGTGTCAAAGTCGACTACCCCATCAATCGGACTTGGCGTGTTGGTTGTCGGATCGTTATCACGGATATGCTGCTCTGCATAACGTAGCGCCATTTCTGCTGCTTGAAGCGCGAGATTACGATCACGTAAATTACCTGACATGCGCTCTTCCATACTCGCCGTTTTCATCGCCGTAACACCGAACATAGTTAATACAACGAGAAAAATCAATCCCGTAACAAAAGTCGCACCGCGTTGTTTTTGTGGCAAATTAAATCTGATGATCATGGCGAGATATTGACTCGATTACGTAAATTGAATATGGCGGAAAAAGCACGCCTTAATCGCCGGTCAGTTGGAACAGCAACTGCAGCACCATTACAATTCAAATAACTTCCAGCAGAAACAATATTGGTCTTCTCAGAGCGAACCAGTACACAAACACGAGCGGTAACAACTTGATCCCAATTGGCTGGCAATGGAACATATTGGTTCGCTGATTGATCTCCATTTGTATCAATCCCATAAAGAATCTGGAGATCTTCTATATTTTCGACCAACTCTATGCCTGAAGGCGGAGCGCCCGGCGCAACCGGCGCGACAGCAATAGTGCCATCACACTGTAAGCGTGCATTCACTGCATCGATATTAAAGTGGTTCTGAATGATAGTGCCTGTTGCAGTCACTGGATTGCCTTCACAATCCCTATCATCAATTGCACCGTCATATTGTATGGTGAGTGTATCCGCCACCCCTATGGCACCTGCTGTCCCATTAATCGCTGTGCCATCAAACTCAACCTTAAAACCCGTGAACGGAAAATCCACATGCCCCGCTTGTTTGATACTGCGCCCTAGTATCTCGAGTGCAAAACGGCCGCTTTCTTGAATGCGCGCGTTGTCTTCTTGCACGCGGAAAGCTTGACGGCTGCTCACAAAGGTTGTTCCAATAACCAATAGCAATATCAGGCTTATTGTCAAAGCGATCATTAACTCAATCAAAGTGAAACCTTGTTGTGTCTTGGGTAAAAAATTATTTCTCATGTGCATATTTGATTAAATATGATGTGATATAGATGCCAGCTTCAAGGCGAAAACCGCGTCAAGAAGCATCGCGTACCGGCTGGTGTACCTACTGGGCATCTTGGATCGAATGCGTCCCCCATTTCTTTCTCAGTCCACATGACCGTGATTAAAAAACCGATCGCCAAATTACCAGCTACTGTCCCAAGCCCCCCAGGTAACAATCTAGAATTAGCAGTGTTCCACTGCGCATGATCATAAACAGCCATCTGAGCAGCATCACATGCTGCGGCAACACAATCACTGCTGACGGGAATACTCGTTGCGAGTGCGTCATACGATCCGCTACGCACACCAGTTAGATTCGCGCGCATCCGATCTGCAATATCCTGCGTTTGTTGCGTCGCAACTGAGCGATAATGTGACGTGGTATTGCTTTTCATACCTGTGGTCACCATGCTCGCCATTCCCAGCAATCCGAAAGAAAGTATCAGCACAGTAATGAGAACCTCCAACATACTGAAACCGCACTGCTTTCTTAGTCCAATTGAATGAAGATTGGAATTCATTAACATGCACCCGTTCCTACTTCAGTACGTAACCGGCCTTGATTGTTAAGAACAAGAGCTCGTGAAGCGCTCGCACCACGACTGTCACACAAAGAGAACGTAGCGAAGAAACCAAGTGAAAAACCACTTGCTGCGAAAGTTACTCTTGTGCGAACACCATTGGATGTCAATGTATTGCCGCCTGACAATGCCGAACCGACATGAATAATCTCTTCACCCGCATCCACCGCACCATCGCCATCCGTATCTGCAAAAACTATCCAGCCATTGGACCAGACAGTTCCACCAGCACAACTCGTACCATTCGTACTGGGACAAATTGTCGCAAAACCACTTCTCTTGATAGCCTCATTTTTCGCAAGTGTCATTGCCGATGAAAAGCCATTTACCTGCGTTATCAACAAACTATCCTGCACGAATACCCGGTAATTGGGTACGGCCATTGTTAACAGAATACTCGCCACACTTAACGTAACTAATAACTCTATTAATGTAAAACCCATGTGGATGGTTCGACTAATCACTTTTTCCTTTCAACTCCAAATAGAATTACTAGAAGTTACGGTCAAAATTTAGGTTTACTTAAGTGTTTTGGGGATTCTTAAAATCTAAGTGCAATATTCCATGCTAAATGACTCTCCAAAAATGATCGCTCCAGAATTGGCTGGAAAAATGCCGTTTAGAGAGAATCATTGCACTAGGTTACAATCCACGTTAATTAATTATTTATTGTCATAACAGCAGGCACAACCCATCATGAAACAAGATGTAATCGTCATTGGTGCAGGAATCATAGGGCTTGCAACGGCGGAACGCCTGTTATTACAAGGTGCGAAAGTTACGATACTCGAGCGCAACAAAGCTGGGCAAGAATCATCCTGGGCAGGCGGTGGTATTTTATCGCCGCTTTGTCCATGGGATTATTCCGATGATGTCACACGCCTTACTAGCTATAGCGTCAAACAATTTCCAGCGTGGATTTCAGCGTTACACAAAGCATCTGGAATTGATCCGGAATATGAAATATCCGGCATGCTGATATTGCCATCCTACGATGTAGAGACCGCACAAAAGTGGTGCTCAAAAAGAGAAATTAAAATAGAGGAACGGGAAATACTGGGCACCCCAGCCATTGGAAATAACATTGAAATTCATACCTGCAAAACATTTGATCGCGCCTTATTCTTGCCTGATATTGCACAAGTACGCAATCCAAGATTGCTACGCGCATTACTTAACCGAGTTGCGCAATTAGGTGGGAAAATCATAGAAGGCTGTGCAGTGAATGGCCTGGAAACTGCGCATCAGCAAATACAATCCGTTACTTCATCTTGTGGAAAGTTTATTGCAGATTACACTATCGTTAGCGCTGGCGCTTGGAGCAAGGAAATATTGGGAAAACACGCTCTCAAACTGGATATTAAACCGATAAGAGGACAAATGCTGTTATTTAAGTTTGATACACCGCCTATACACACCATTCTTGTACAAAATGATTTATATATCATCCCTCGCCGGGATGGCCATTTACTCATTGGCAGCACACTCGAAGACGTGGGTTTTGATAAACAAACGACAGCATCAGCACATGACAATCTGTTAATACGTGCGCAGGCTATTCTGCCAGCACTTCACAAAATGCCCATAAAGCAACACTGGGCAGGCCTGCGTCCGGCATCACCGGACAACATACCCACTATTGCTCGACACCCGATAATCAGAAATTTATTTATCAACAGCGGTCACTTTCGCTATGGCGTCACTATGGCACCAGCTAGTGCTGAAATTCTGGTTAACGAGATAACGAGAACCCCGCAACCATTTGATACCACTCCCTATCAAATGGGATGGAATATAGATTAGTTATCAGGCCTTCGGTAATGGAAACACAACCGATTCAACAACACCACTTAACTCTTCTATCATCACATCTTCACCGATTTGTTCGGCTCCGATTTGCTTGAGCCGGGATATCACTTGCTGCACCAGTATTTCCGGGGCCGAAGCTCCTGCCGTAATACCGATGATTTTCTTTCCAAGAAACCAATCTTCTTGCAATTGTTCGGCGCGATCTACCATATAGGCTTCCACATTGGCATTTCTCGCCACTTCACATAACCGGTTAGAATTTGAACTATTGGGGGAACCTACTACAATGACCAAATCGCATTGATCCACCATTTTTTTAACGGCATCCTGACGATTCTGCGTGGCGTAGCAAATATCGTCTTTCTTAGGGCCGGTGATCATAGGAAATCGTCTTTTCAAGGCATCGACAATGCGTGCGGCATCATCAACTGACAAAGTTGTTTGTGTCACATAAGCCAAGTTGGCCTCGTCTTTAACTTTCAGAACGTCAACATCCATCTCGGTTTCTACCAGATACATCCCTTTGTTTTCACCGTCAATTTGCCCCATCGTACCTTCAACTTCCGGATGGCCTTGATGGCCGATCATAATGATTTCCTTTCCATCCTTGCGCATCTTGGCCACCTCTACATGAACCTTGGTAACCAGCGGACAGGTCGCATCAAATACCTTCAATTTACGATCTGCAGCTTCTCGCCGGACAGCATGCGATACGCCATGCGCACTAAAAATTAGAATACTATCCTGTGGTACTTCATCCAGATTCTCTACAAAAACAGCACCTTTTTTCTCCAGATTCTCAACCACAAAACGGTTATGCACAACTTCATGGCGCACATAAATCGGCGCGCCATGCATTGTGAGCGCACGTTCAACAATTTCTATCGCACGATCCACACCGGCACAAAAACCTCTGGGATTCGAAAGTAGTACTTTGATCATTTATTTATCCTCCAACAATGGATATTTTGCCTAGACTGAATTCAGTGATAAGCACATTCCGCATTCAATATCACAAATCTCAGGCATTGAAATTTAACAGCGTTTATATCTCTCGATAGCGTTTTGTCAATGCGACACGTTTTTCATAAGCTTCCCGTGCAATCTGAATATCTTCCAGAAATTGCGGCAGCTCTTTCATTAGCAGTGCTTGTGGTCCATCGACCAATGCTTTACCGGGTGCCGGATGAAAGTCGACCAATACCATATTAGCACCAGCTATGACGCCCTGAGCTGTTACATTCATTACGTCCAGAATACCATCCGGCGAGCTTGCACGAGTACCCACTGAGTGCGAAGGATCAATACAAACCGGCATACGAGTTAACCGTTTGACAACAGGTACATGCGAAAAATCAACAAAATTACGATGCGGATCACCCATATTTGTTTTCATACCGCGCAACCCGAAAACCACTTTGCGATTTCCTTCCGAAGCCAAATACTCTGCAGCATTCAATGATTCGTCCAGAGTAATACCAAAACCACGTTTTATCAGTACTGGAAAATTCTGCTGACGGCCAACAATTTTCAGTAACTCAAAATTCTGTGTATTCCTTGTTCCAATCTGCAGCATAACACCCGTTGCATTACCCGTCTGATACAGCGCATTACGTATTTCTTCCAAGTGGGATTCATGCGTAATCTCCATCGCGATAACTTTTATGCCGTACTTTCCTGCCACATCAAAAACATAAGGAAGGCAGGTTTTACCATGCCCCTGAAATGAATAAGGACTAGTACGAGGCTTATAAGCACCCATCCGCGTACAAACCTGACCATGATCACGCAATGCCTTCATCATCATTTCAACGTGTTCAATGGTATCAACCGCACATAATCCCGCGAACACATTCAGGGTATCCTGCCCAAAACGAACGCCGTTATAATCAAAATGTGTCGGACGATCATCATCCTTGTGTCGTCCTAAAACGCGATATTCCTCAGAAACCCGAACTACCCGGTCGACACAAGGAAGCGAGCTAACATCTTCAGTAGATAATACTTTAGTGTTACCTATTAAATATATCTCTGTCAGCGCTTGTTCAGTACCCACCTCAGTATGAACACGCGTCGATATCCCTGAAAAATTGGCAAGATGCGCCAACAACTGTTTATATTCAGGACTATCAAGCCGGGTATTTGGGACAAGAATAAGAATCATAAAATAATTTCAAAAAGATAATACTAATTCATTAGCATAAGATAAAATGGCACACGATTCTAACCGAAAAAACCATTGGTTACCATGATTCTGATAACCGCTCACGCTGACTAAATTTCTCCAGAACCAGCGATCCTTCAGCAAAGCCACATAATCAGACAATCTTTAGCACGATAAAAAATAGCACTATGTCGTTGTATGTCATCAATTTTCTTCTAAATCCGCATTACGAATCAAATTTCTGACATAGCTATTCAACTCCCCCTGAGACAATTTGCCACATGGCATTTCAAGAGAAATTAAGTTAATGTTCAACGTTAGCTCGCAATTAAAAAAAGATTATTTACGATATCCTCCAATAATGTTTAGTGACCTCAGTCAATCACCTCTCAGCAAAAATTTACAACGTTTATTTTGGCTCCGGAATATTGCCATCGTTGCTCAGTGCCTGACATTTGCTATTGTGTACTGGACCATCGATATTGTAATTCCATGGGTACAAATGATCTCTGTCGTCGCAATACTCTCTCTGTTAAATCTATTGACATGGGTACGGTTACACCGCAAATGGCCGGTATCCCATACGGAGTTCTTTTTGCAATTACTGATTGATGTTCTGGCATTGAGCACATTATTGTATTTCAGTGGCGGCTCAACCAATCCATTTATCTCACTCTATCTATTGCCTTTGACGATCGCTGCTGCCACACTGCCTTGGCGTTACACATGGGTCATGGCTATCATCACAATTGCTTGTTATACGCTGCTATTATTCAATTATGTACCATTACCGCACGAACACAGCAATCATCTCATTGAATTTGCGTTACATGTATCAGGAATGTGGTTAGCATTTGTATTAAGTACTGTCATCATTGCATGGTTCGTCGTTAAAATGAGCTCTTCGATTCGAGATCGGGATCGGGATCTTGCTAAAGCGCGAGAACAGGCATTACGCAATGAACAAATTATCGCTCTGGGAACACTGGCAGCCGGCGCAGCACACGAACTTGGAACACCGCTCTCAACAATGGCTGTTGTGACCGGAGAATTACAGCAAGAATATAAAAATGATATTGAATTTCAGAACAATATTCATATCTTGCGTGATCAGATTGTCCACTGCAAGCAAACTTTGACCCAATTACTGGCCAAAGCAGGTCAAGACAGAACTGAGCACGGCAGCGAACTTCCTGTTGGCGAATTTCTTGATCAGGTTCTTGACAAATGGAAGTTGATACGTCCTTCTGTTAAATTTACTTACCAATGTACCGGCACGCAGCCTGCACCCAGAATTATGGACAATCAACTATTGAGCCAATCCATACTCAATCTACTTAATAACGCTGCAGATGCCTCTTCAAAATGCATAGAGATCAAGAGCCATTGGGAAAATTTGATGTTACATCTTGAAATTATTGATGATGGCGAAGGATTATCGGCAGAAGCCATACAGCGCGCTGGCGAAGCTTTCTTTTCCAGTAAGATGCCTGGCCAAGGCTTTGGAATCGGTTTATTTCTGGCGAATGCAAATATTGAACGATTTGGCGGCAGTGTTCGTTTGTTTAATCTTGAGAGTGGCGGCGCCTGCACACAGGTCGTTTTGCCGCTAATAGAACCAATATAATGATCGAGCCTTTATTAACCGACAACAACGAGTGTCCCAGTTTATTCATTGTCGACGACGATAAAGTTTTTTGTGATGTACTGGCAAAAGCGATGACAAAGCGTGGCTTCAGCGTAACGTGCGCATCTTCTATTGAAGATGCATTAAAGCTGGCCGAAGCTTCAACACCTGAATATGCAATTGTTGATCTGAAATTATCCAGTGAATCCGGATTGGTGCTGGTTGAGAAACTGAAAACCTTGGATCCCGGTACCCGCATTGTCATGTTGACGGGCTATGCCAGTATCGCTACGGCGGTTGAGGCCATCAAACTCGGCGCCACCCATTATCTTGCAAAACCAGTCGATGCCGATGACATTATGGCTGCTTTTGAACGCACAGCTGGCGAATCAACTACAGCTATCAGTGCACATCCATTATCGGTAGGACGGTTCGAATGGGAATATATTCAGCGCGTCCTCACCGAGAATGATAACAATGTGTCAGTTACTGCCAGAATATTAAATATGCATCGCCGCACATTACAGCGCAAGCTAGCCAAAAAACCGCTACGTGAATAAAGCAGGCAATCTATTTTATAGAAACCTTGCAATTATCCGGATATCTTGCCCAATCATGCGTAAGTCATTTATTTTCAAAGCCTTCTTTTGTCCAAGATTCATTAATTCGGGTAACTGAACCATTCCCTGCGCATCGTCACCAAGCAAATGCGGCGCAAGAAAAATAATCATCTCATTAACTAATCCAGCCTCAACTAAAGCGCCATTCAAGCCACACCCAGCTTCCACCAATACCTCATTCATTCCAAAATCAGCCAGCACCGTCATCATTTTCTCCAGATCAACTCGGCCTTTGGCATTGGGCAAAACAATGACCCGAACACCTCTCTTACTCAGTGTGGCATTTTTTTCTGGATTACCCTCATTAGCGGTGAAGATAAATACTTCTTCTCCACCTTGCAGTAATTTAGCATCCAATGGAATTGTAAAATGACTGTCTACGACAATTTTTTTGGGTTGACGGCGTGTCTCGATGTGACGTACTGTTAATTGAGGATTATCGGATTTTACTGTACCGATACCTGTCATGATGGCACATGAACGCGCGCGCCACCGATGCCCATCCTGTCGTGCAGAATCACCGGTAATCCATTGACTAACACCATTATTCAGCGCAGTCTTCCCATCCAGGCTTGCGGCAGTTTTTAACCTGACCCATGGTTTCTTATGAATCATACGCGTAACAAAACCCACATTCAGCGCACCCGCCTCTGCTTCTAATAAGCCGACCTGTACGTCAATACCGGCCTGTTCCAATAAGGCCTTACCACGACCTGATACTAGCGGATTAGGATCTTCCATGGCTATGATGACCCTGGCAATACCTGCAGCAATCAAAGCATTAACACACGGCGGCGTGCGTCCATGATGGGCACAAGGTTCCAATGTAACATAAGCTGTTGCGCCACGCGTTGCCTCTCCAGCATTATTCAATGCATTGATTTCAGCATGTGGTTGCCCAGCCTTCTCATGCCAACCGCTCCCGACTATCTGCTCATTATGGGTGATCACACAACCAACACGCGGATTGGGTGTAGTGCCGTAAAGCCCTTTCTCAGCTAACCGTAGGGCGTACGACATGAAAGCATAATCGGCGGGAGAGAACATCTAAGGAATTGTGATATATGACTGCAATTAATCCGGTCTACTGTATCGCCAATGGATGATCAGTCAATCATCAAGCTGATTTAGGTTGCTTTCTTTGATTGCAACTACTGATTCGGCTTCTGCACTTCCTTGATCGCATCACGAAAATCATCCACATCCTGAAAGCTTTTATAAACGGATGCGAATCGGATATAGGCTACTTCATCGAGCTTATAAAGTTCTTGCATCACACTCTCACCAATACTACGTGATGAAACTTCGCGCTCTCCCATACTTAAAAATTTTTGTACAATACGGTCGATCGCCGCATCCACATAACTTGTGGGAACAGGGCGTTTATGGAGTGCACGTTTAAATCCCGTCAACAGTTTGTTTCGATCAAACTCAGCTCGACTACCATCATGTTTTACAACCTGGGGTAAACGTAATTCAACTGTTTCGTATGTCGTAAAACGCTTATCACAAGACTGACACCGTCGCCGTCGCCGTATTTTTTGACCATCCTCACTCACGCGAGAGTCAATCACACTGGTGTCATCTGCACAGCAAAAAGGACATTTCATACTACAACTTAGCCAGCAGTAATCAAGCTGAATAGATCATTTTTCAATATCTGTTCAACTTGACAAAGCTATCCATAAACTGGAAATTTTGCACACAACCGTTTTGCTTCAGTGGCCACTCGTGACAAAACCGCCGAATCCTCAGGTGCAGCAAGCACATCCGCTATCAAGTTGGCTAATTGTTCCGCTTCCAGTTCTTTGAAACCTCGCGTGGTCATTGCTGGTGAGCCGACACGAATACCACTGGTAACAAATGGTTTCTGAGGATCATTAGGTATGGCGTTCTTGTTAACCGTAATGTGTGCCAGTTCAAGCGATTCTTCTGCCTTCTTACCAGTCAGTTCCATCGCACGCAAATCAACCAGAAACATATGACAATCTGTCTGGCCCGACACGATTCGCAAGCCGCGATTGATCAGCACTTTTGCCATTACACGAGCGTTCTCAATGACCTGCTCTTGATAATCCTTAAACTCTTTACTGGCAGCTTCCTTAAATGCAACTGCTTTGGCTGCAATCACATGCATTAAAGGACCGCCTTGCGTTTGTGGAAAAATGGCAGAGTTTAGCGCCTTCTCGTGTTCAGGTTTGGCCATAATAATACCGCCACGCGGACCGCGCAGTGTTTTATGCGTAGTGCTTGTAACAAAATCCGCAATGCCAACCGGATTAGGATAAAAACCAGCAGCCACCAATCCGGCATAATGAGCCATATCGACAAACAGGTAGGCTCCTACAGCATCAGCAATTTTGCGGAAACGTTTCCAGTCAATGACTCTCGCATAAGAGGAAGCGCCTGCAACTATCATTTTTGGCTTATGTTCATGAGCTAATTGCTCAACTTGATCATAATCAAGCAACTCAGTTTCCGGATGCAAGCCGTAAGAAATCGAATTAAAAATCTTTCCGCTCATACTAACGCTAGAACCATGCGTTAAGTGACCTCCGTGTGCTAACGACATACCCAGCAGGGTATCACCAGGCTTTAGCACTGAAAGATAGACCGCTGCATTGGCTTGCGAACCTGAATGCGGTTGCACATTGACATACTCAGCACCAAAGAGCGCTTTTAGTCGATCAATAGCCAGTTGTTCAACTTGGTCAGCATACATACAACCGCCATAATAGCGTTTTGTCGGATAACCTTCGGCATATTTATTCGTTAGAACAGAACCCTGAGCTTGCATAACTGCGGGACTTGCATAATTTTCCGATGCGATTAATTCAATATATTCTTCCTGGCGCTGTATCTCGCCTTTAATCGCTTGCCACACTTCTGGGTCGACATTTTCTATAGTTTGTTTCTGCGAAAACATGGTGATACCAATCCTTTGAAATATTTTTAAACCGAGAAAATACGTATATTACCATTACCTGTCGAAACGCAGATAGCTGATCACAAGCAGTAGAATAAAAAAGAGAAGAATTTATCTTAATTGCAAGTAATCTTCATCAGTGATTCTAGACCGGTCTTTGCACTTACTGAAAAATTCTAGCAAATCTGCGGAAAGATAGGAATTTTAACGTCACTTTTTTCTTTATCAATACCAATATTTATTGCCGTCTGATTCATCCCAAACGGGGTAGTTGTAAAAAAGTGAGGAGGCTACCCCTTAATAGTAAAGGTTGCATGGAAAATTCCAAGTAGCGCTTCTTGCCTACCGAGCGCATCTACACTGATGCGCATGCGACCGGCTGATATTTTTCCACATTACCAACAAAGCGCTCTGCGACAGTATGTAGCATTGGCATGCCTTTGGGTCAAGACACCGCCAATCGCCACTGGCAAGTTTGAACGGAAGCAGTCCGTGCTAAGGATAAAAAAACAGTGCAGCAAAATTCATACCTCATAGCATATAGCCCGCTTCTCCAGCACAATGAAACAATAGAACAGTTTTTCTGTATGCGTCTCAACTATCGATCAAATAATTGCGGCTTCTTCTTCAAAGAGAAGTTTTACTTTCTCATTACCATCAATATCAACAGTTACTTTACCGCCATTGACTAGGCGTCCGAACAATAATTCATCAGCCAATGCACTACGAATCGTATCTTGGATAAGCCGCTCCATAGGCCGGGCACCCATGAGTGGATCAAAACCATGTTTTGCAAGATACTTACGCAATTGTTCCGTAAACGTTGCCTCCACTTTCTTTTCGTGAAGTTGTGTTTCAAGTTGAATCAGGAATTTATCGGTTACTCGCAAAATAATTTCCTGATCTAAAGAAGCAAATGAAATGATCGCATCTAGCCGATTACGAAACTCAGGAGTAAATAGTTTTTTGATATCAACTAATTCATCCCCTGCAAATTTTGATTTTGTAAATCCCATCGAAGATCTAGTAAGGGATTCAGCACCTGCATTGGTAGTCATAATAATGATAACATTGCGAAAATCTGCTTTACGTCCATTATTGTCTGTCAGCGTTCCATAATCCATGACCTGCAACAGGATATTGAAAATATCTGTATGCGCTTTCTCGATTTCATCCAATAATAAAACCGAATAGGGATGCTTAATCACTGTTTCTGTCAACAATCCACCCTGATCATAGCCCACATATCCAGGTGGTGCACCAATCAGACGGGATACTGCGTGACGTTCCATGTATTCAGACATATCGAATCGATGCAAGTGAATGCCGAGAGCATAGGCTAATTGCCTTGCCACTTCGGTTTTTCCGACACCTGTTGGCCCTGAAAAAAGAAAAGAACCCACGGGTTTCCGCGGATTACCCAATCCACTTCTTGCCATTTTGATGGCCGCAGTCAGTGCATTTATAGCATTGTCCTGCCCAAAAACAACGGCCTTCATATCACGGCCCAATGTTTTCAATTTATTGCGATCGTCTGTAGAAATATTTTGTGGGGGAATTCGCGCAATCTTGGCTACCACATTCTCAATCTCACTTTTACCGATCACTTTCCGTTTCTTCGATTTTGGCAATATGCGTTGCGCAGCGCCAGCTTCATCAAGCACATCAATTGCTTTATCGGGTAAATGCCTATCATTAATATACCGCTCCGATAATTCTGCTGCAGAAACTAATGCACTGACAGTATATTTAACCTTATGGTGCTGCTCATAACGAGATTTCAAACCACGTAAAATAGCTACTGTTTCATCTACACTAGGTTCGTTAACTTCTATCTGTTGGAAACGCCTTGATAGTGCATGATCTTTTTCAAAGATCCCGCGGTACTCTCTAAAAGTTGTAGCACCGATACATCGTAGCTGCCCAGTACTTAGAGCCGGTTTCAACAGATTGGATGCATCCAGAACGCCACCTGAAGCAGCACCAGCACCAATGAGTGTATGGATCTCATCTATAAACAAGATAGCCGTTGGATTATCAGTTAACTGTTTTAGCAATGTTTTTAAGCGTTGTTCAAAATCTCCGCGATATTTGGTACCCGCCAATAAAGCGCCCATATCAAGCGAATAAATTTGATGCTTCAAAAGTAAATCAGGTACATCTTCTTCAACAATGCGTTTTGCCAAGCCTTCTGCAATTGCAGTTTTTCCCACACCGGCTTCACCAACCAATAAAGGATTATTTTTACGGCGTCGGCACAACGTTTGTATAACGCGCTCAATCTCCTTCTCACGCCCCACCAAGGGATCTATTTTATTAATTAACGCCAGGTGATTGAGATTTACCGTATAACTCTCGAGCACGCCTCCGCTCGAATTGGATTCGTGCTCACTGTCCCCTTCATTTCCAGTTTTAGCGTCATCCTCATGCGGCACTTTCCGGATATTATGTGAGATGTAATTCACTACATCCAAACGTGTCACACCTCTCTGATGTAAGAAATAGACGGCATGCGAATCTTTTTCACCAAAAATCGATACCAAAACATTGGCGCCGGTAACTTCTTTCTTTCCGGATGACTGTACGTGCAATATCGCTCGTTGAATAACGCGCTGAAAACCTAATGTAGGTTGCGTATCAACTTCTTCTTTACCATTAATCACTGGTGTATGGCGTGTAATATGGTCTGCTAATACTGATCGCAAACCTTCAATATCTACCAAGCAAGCATTTAATACTTCAGCGGCACTTGCATTATCCAGCATTGCCAGCAGCAAGTGCTCTACTGTAATGAATTCATAACGTTTTTGTCTGGACTCTACAAACGCCATATGTAAACTGACTTCTAAATCTGGCGCAATCATTTCAGTTTTCCTCCATTATACACCTAAGTGGGTGCTGATTTTTTCTCGCAAACTCAACCACCTGCTTGACCTTCGTACTTGCAATATCACTTGGGTATATACCACACACACCGACCCCCTGCATATGCACCTCTAACATTATTCGTGTTGCCTGTTCTTGATTCATGGAAAAAAATATTTTCAACACCTCAATCACGAACTCCATAGGTGTAAAATCATCATTCAATAATAAAATTTTGTACATGGAAGGAGGTTTTCGTTCAATTTTCTCCCGTACAAGCATAACGGCTTCTGAGTTACTCTCCGTCATAACTGTTTTCCCTACTCATTCTTCTATAAAAATATATTGTACTAAATACTTCATTATCGACATCTTTGACGATTACGACAAAATTTTCAAGTATCTTGAGACAATTACCCAGTTCTTGCACACAAATATGTTGTAACGGCTTGACTTTAACCCTGGATTTGCGTAAAACTGCAAATGGCGTTTGGCTTCAAGTTCTCTGCGGTACCGGTTTTATCCGTCAATGGTCTTGAAATTCAAATAGTGTTAGGGTTTCCGGCCCAGTTTTTATATAGGAAGTAGAAATGGCAACAGGTACAGTAAAATGGTTCAACGATTCCAAAGGTTTTGGTTTTATCACTCCTGACGATGGCAGCGAAGATTTGTTTGCACACTTCTCAGCAATCAATATGTCTGGATTTAAAACTCTTAAAGAAGGCCAAAAAGTGAGTTTTGATGTCACTCAAGGACCGAAGGGAAAACAAGCCTCTAATATCCAATCCGCTTAACTTTCGTAAAATACTGGCTTTAGACCGCTTTATTGGCAATAACAATACAATAGCAAATAAAGTAAGAAGGATATAACCTTATATTACCCCTTTGTTAGTATGGCAAGGGGTTTTTTCTTTGTTGTTTCTGTTTTGACTCTACTCTGTTAGGAGCAAACGGTGCTTTTACTTCCCACAGCTTTGTTTATCAACACAGACTACATACGCTCGATCATTGCACTACCAAAATCCGAAGAAGAAACCTGTTTAGCATCAGTCATCTGTCGCGCAAAGTCATAGGTAACTATCTTGTTTTGAATAGTTGTTTCCATCGATTTGATAATCAAATCGGCTGCCTCTACCCAACCTAAATGCCGCAACATCATTTCCGCTGATAATATGATTGAACCAGGATTTACTTGATCTTTCCCTGCATATTTAGGTGCTGTGCCGTGTGTTGCTTCAAAGATAGCGATAGAATCACTGAGGTTTGCTCCTGGCGCAATCCCAATTCCACCTACCTGCGCAGCCAATGCATCAGAAATATAATCACCATTTAAGTTCAAAGTGGCCACTACGTCATATTCTTCCGGACGTAACAAGATTTGTTGCAAAAAAGCATCCGCAATCACATCTTTAATAATAACCCCGCATTTTTCTAACGGCAATTTCATCCACGGCCCTCCATCCAGCAATTCTGCTCCAAATTCTTTAGCAGCCAAAGCATAGCCCCATTTCTTGAATGCACCTTCAGTAAACTTCATAATATTGCCTTTATGCACCAAAGTAACCGACCGGCACTTATTATCGATAGCATACTGAATTGCCTTCCGAACAAGACGCTCAGTCCCATCTTTCGAAACTGGTTTGATTCCAATACCAGAAGTCTGAGGAAAACGTATACTGGTCACCCCCATATCCTTAATCAGGAAATCAATTACCTTCTTGGCGGACTCTGATTCTGCTTCCCATTCTATACCCGCATAGATATCTTCCGAATTTTCTCTGAAAATAACCATGTCTGTCTTTTCCGGATTCTTCACTGGGCTAGGTACACCACTAAAATAACGTACTGGCCGTAAGCAAATGTATAAATCCAGCAATTGACGAAGCGCAACATTAATCGAGCGTATACCCCCACCAACCGGTGTTGTCAGCGGACCTTTAATGGAAACCACAAACTCCTTAGCGGCTTGCAAAGTCTCTTCCGGCAACCACACATCAGGTCCATAAATTCGTGTTGATTTCTCACCCGCATAGATCTCCATCCACGAAATTTTGCGTTGCCCGCCATACGCTTTCTTAACCGCTGAATCGACGACTCTCTGCATGACCGGAGTAATATCAACACCAATACCATCGCCTTCAATAAAAGGAATTATTGGATTATCAGGCACATTTAACGAATTATCATCATTAACCTGAATCCTTTCTCCATCACTAGGTATTCTTATATGCTGATACATGACATCTCCAAGTGTTCGAATACAAATGCAATTAATAAATATATCTTGGTCAGCTAAACATCATTGGATGAGAATGTTGTGATTTTCCTTCTTCATTGCAAGATAAATCTTCTCAAACTAAAATAAAATTCTGTGTTTCGACTATTATACGTGTAAACACGACGCCTTTCCACGCGACTGGCAAACCCGTTGCTGCTTAATATAAATCGCTACTTCGGATAAATGGCATTTCACTCAATTTCCAGAATCACTCAACAGCAACTCGACCCTCATTATGAACCTAAACCTTCTCCTTCCCAATCTATTCTGGCCTGATAGCTCACAAACAGAAATTTATCATGAGCTATCAGCGCCTTCTTTAGAAGTACTGTTATCAAAAAGTACCGCTACAACGACTGCTCCACAGGAAATAGAAGCATGGCTATGTAAGGAGTTTAATGTAGCAAAGCAGAAAAATGACTGGCCTATTGCACCGCTCATGCTATTCGCTGACGCCCCTGATTTGGCAAAAACAAGTAAAGATTTTTGGATGCGTGCCGATCCTGTTCACCTACGTATCGAACAAAACCATATCATGTTAGCTGATAGCCAAGCTTTCCAAATTCCTAAAGAAGAAGCCAAGCAAATTGTGCAGGATCTTAATCTCAGTCTGGGAAATCATGATTTCTCTTTCTTGCCATTATACCCTGACCGTTGGTATATCCGAACATCGAAAGCACCAGAGATTTTAACGCACACACTTAGCCATGTCACATGCAAGAACATTAATAGTTTTTTGCCGTCAGGCGCTGAAAGTATCGCATGGAATCGAATTTTTAATGAGATTCAGATGCTGCTTTATGAACACCCAGTTAATCAAGCTCGTGAATCCCGTGGAGAATTGACTATTAATAGTGTTTGGTTTTGGGGAGGAGGAAATATACCGCAATCAACACAATCTCCCTATACGCATGTATGGAGTAATGATGACCTACCGCGCGCATTGGCATTAGCCAGTAACACAAATCATTCAAAGTTAACTGCTAATACGCAAGAATGGCTCCAATCGCAAATTTCAGGGAATCATCTTGTGATATTGGATGCATTGGACGGAAAAGCCAAATATAGAAATGCTTATGGTTGGCGTGAAACGCTCGGAGACATGGAACAAAATTGGTTCTTACCTTTATATACAGCACTTAAGAACGGAAAAATCAACCAATTGACCATCACAGCGCTCAACGAAACTTCATCTCAGCGTTTTGAGATAACACGTGCTGATTTATGGAAACTCTGGCGTATAACTAAACCACTTGCCGCTCATACAGAAACACACTAGCAAGAATAAGGAATCATCGTGCAAAAAATCTCTCTACTTAGTAGCGTTAAGCCTTATCTCGCAATTTGCATTGCGTTAATACTTGCAATCGTTCTGATAGCTGACACCTATTTTATCAATGAAATCCCATCACACTTGCAAGCAGCATTATGGTTTTCCTTGGTCTTTGCAATACTAATAGCAATGATCCAAGTAGCGGGTGCGGAGAAAAATATCAAAAACTTTTCCGATCAACTCCAAGTTAGCAAGGAAAGACTCGGGAATGAGATTAAACACCGGTTATGGGCTGAGAAAACAGCTTCTGAAAGCAAAATAAAATCACAGTTTGTTGATGAAAACATGCCTGTCATGCTGGCTTATTTTAACGGAGATCTTCGTTGCCGTTACCATAATAGAATATTTCGCCGATGGTTTGGATTAAAGCCAGATCAAATAGATGGCCGACTTTTAAAAGAATTCTCAAATGAAGAGTTTTTCTCTGATATTCAAAATAGCGTCGAAGAAATACTAGCCGGAAAAACCATACATAACGAACGTGTACTTAAATCGACCAAGGGCTTCCCTTATATTTTCACGGAGCAATATCTCCCGCATCTTGATAGCAAGGGAAAGGCTATCGGTTTCTACACGCTACACACTCCCCGGGCGCAAGAAAAAAACCGTGATTTTTCAAAAAAGAAACTAGAGAGCCCAACTAAACCAGAGCCAGAAAAAACCAACAAAATATTGACTAAAGACAATACAAACCTGCCACAGAGTACTCAAACATCCAAATCAGGGATTACCGCTGCACGTATTACGCAGGCCATTGAGGGGGGGGAATTTAATCTTTATTGCCAGGAAATTACCCCTATCAAATCATCTATCACGTCAGTTTCACATTATGAAATCCTCATTCGTATGCATGAGGAAGAAAATAACTTGATGCCGCCGGGCTCATTTCTACCCCTTGTCGATCAATTTAAAATGATGCCCAAACTGGATCGGTGGATAATCAATCACATCGCCCAGTGGTTAGCAGTTCACCCAAAATCCAACTCGGTTTTTTATGTGAATGTCGCTAAAGATACGTTAAGTGACCGGGCCTTTCCTGACTTCATTCAAGATCAATTACAAAAAATAAAAGCCCCGGCTACCAATCTTTGCTTTGAGGTTGAAGTATCAGACGCAGAAACCAATACAGCCGATACACTTATTTTTACGCAGAAAATTCGAGAACTGGGCTGCTTGGTTTCGCTATGCAGCTTTAGCGGCAACCCAGAATCGTTAAATCTTCTCGACAAAATGAAAGTCGATTTCCTGAAAATTGATGGCAGTTTAGTATGCAATATCCTTCGTGATGAGGAAGATCTCGATAAAGTAAAAACCATCAATCAACTCGCGCACAAAGCGGAAATTAAAACAAT
>NZ_JAKFWH010000028.1 GCF_021731985.1 Nitrosomonas sp. | reverse complement strand
GTTGGAAAAAATGAAAGCGCGTATCGAACACGATTTGTATTATCTTAAACACTGGTCTATCTGGCTCGACCTCTGGATCATCCTCAAAACCGTCTGGATCGTACTGCGTAAAGATAATGCTTACTAACTAAGGCCTATCCCGGATGAAGCTTATCCAGTTATACGCCCCATCCAGCGGCTAATATCGCCTATTTCCTGCTCACATACGCTATGCGCCATAGGGTATTCATGCCATTCGAGCGTATAATTAGCAGTAAGTAATTTCTCTCTCGAAGCAATTGCATGTGTTATGGGTATTACTGCATCATAAATGCCATGCGCCATAAATATTCGTGTTGAGGCATTTGCAACGCTGGCTTCCGTCGTAAGTGTTTCCGCAAGCGGTAAGTAGCATGACAAAGCGATAATCCCAGCAAGAGGATTGGTCTGACGCAGGCCGGCCTGCAACGCCATCGCACCGCCTTGTGAGAATCCGGCCAACAGGATATGTTTTGATGGGATACCACGCTGAATTTCCCTTTCAATCAGAGCATCAATGGCTTTTTGTGAATCACGAATACCGGATTCATCCTGGCGATTATTAAAATCAGCATGGTAAATGTCATACCAGGCACGCATGATATACCCATTATTTATACTGACCGGCCGCTCAGGCGCATGCGGAAAAACAAACCGAATCGATGTTTCAGGCAATAGTTCCAATTCATTGGCTATCGGCACAAAATCATTCCCATCGGCACCCAAGCCATGTAACCACACAACGGTATGAGTAGGACAAGGTCTCGTTTCAATTTCAACGGTAGGCAAACAATTTGCTGTTTCAGTAATCATTTAGAAGTAATAACCTGCATTGTATTGACATAAAGAATTGATAGGATAAAATTTGTGTGACTCAAAGAAACCATAAAGGAAAACATGAAGCGAAGGGATTTTATTAAATTAATTGGATCAAGTGTACTGACTTTCCCTATCTCATCCTTAATGGCCACGCAACAGCCTGTGCAATCATCGGATTTTAGTAATTGGATCAGTTATCGCCTGACTTTTCAAGTTGATCTTCCGGATAAAGGTAATTCCGCCCGCTTATGGCTTCCGCTACCTGATACCAATGATCCTGGTTTTCAATTCACACAAGGCAGCAACTGGAGCGGCAATGCTACAAAAGCTTCATTTTCTACCATCGGCACAAGCGCCTTTCCCATTTTTAAAGCAGAATGGCAAGGAAAACAGAAGAGCAATCAGCGGCATGTCACGGTCAGTTGTATTGTAAAAACTGCCAGCCATTCCTTTGATCTTGCTCTTTACCCTGCAAGCAAGAATTCTGCACTGCCCAGTAGCATCAAGAATTACCTTAACCCAACTCACCTAAAACCAACGAATGGCATTGTACGTGAAACCGCACACTCCATCATAAAGGAAAAAAATGCCGCAACGACCTTGGAACAGGCAAGAGCTATCTATGATTGGGTCATAGACAATGCACAATATGATCAAGGAACTCGTGGACGCGGGCAAGGCGATGTTAAATCCATGCTTGAGAAAAATGATCTGACCGGAAAATGCGTTGATCTAAACTCATTGTTTGTTGCGCTTGCAAAAGCAGCCAATATTCCTGCACGAAACCAATATGGCATTCGCATCAACGAATCAAAATTACACCCTTGTATCGGGCAATACGGTGACATTAGTCAATCCCAACACTGCCGGGCTGAATTCTTTCTAGCCGGCCGCGGCTGGATACCGGTTAATCCGGCCGATGTTCAACAAGTATCAAAATTAGAAAACCTGCCTCTGGATGATCCGAAGATCATTCAGTTAAGGGAAAAATTTTTTGGTACTTGGGAGATGAACTGGTTGACATTCAATCATGCTGACGACTTGTCACTAAACCCTGCGAATAGTACCGGAAAATTACCTTTCTTTATGTTCCCTCATGCAGAAATTGATGGAAAAACACTGGATAACTTGGACCCTGAGAATTTCTCGTACAAGATAACCTCAGCCGAGCTAATTGGAACCGGCGCTAAGTTTTAGTCATATTTCCAAATTCGCGATAGATAAAAGTCAGTAGCTTTGAACCCGAACCGGTTCAAAAAGATAATGAATCTGTGTTGATATAACTGGCTCTTCCAACTCAAGTAACGCCGGCAGGTTCATTTACTATGCTTTCGGAGAATCTATAGTTTGAAATAATTTTAGCGACTTTTCATACATTACTTCCGCCTTATCAAGATCACTACGTGTCTCATATAAGTTACCTAAGTTTCCGTAATTATTTGCCATGTTTTCCTTGCAACCCAGCACTTCATCAATAGCCAGCGATTATTCAACCTAAAAACCTCAGTTAAGAAATACGTTCTTATTCCAATTCTCGATAGACATGCAAATATATATGATACATAACTAACTGTAGTTAATATATTATTACGATATAATTATTGCTGTTTCTATCTGTAATTGGAATTACAGGGCAAGGTCATTTTTCTGACACACGATGTGTCAGTTTATTACAAGCTAAATGAGTCTTACGAACATCTAGCAAATTTTATCGTGCGCTTTATCAAAAAAGGTGCGCTTTCTCAGAAAAGATAACATTTCACATCTCTATTTACCCAATACACATTACGGATGCTTTCTATAATGACGCATCTTGGCACCTACTCCAGTAATTCGATATTCACTGAATCTCACCAAATATCAGAGTAGATGATTGTGCTGTGAAATACTAATTACTTGAAAATTTCTCATCGTAATATGTTGGGCCAAACCATCATTGTGACATTGATTATAGGTATCCGGCATGAGTAGAACTGTACTAAGAGAAGTGGAATTTCCACGGGAGGAACTCACTATGACTAACAGCATCATCGACTTGCAGCAATCTCTTGAGCGTATTAATACGCTGCCTGCTATGCCGGTCATTGCCCAAAAAATGCTTGCATTAGCGTTGAATACAGACGAAGGTGAAACGCAATTGCTCAAACTCATCGCGCAAGATCCGCAGATCTCTGCCAAGATCATTGGGCTGTCAAACTCTTCCCTTTTTGGAGTACCAGGTACAATATCCTCGATCAGCGATGCAGCCATGTTCTTGGGTCTGACGCAGGTGAAATCAATCGCTATCGGCATGGCCACCCTATCAGCCTTGGCTAAACCACCTGAAGGTAAATTTAAATCTACTGATTTGTGGGCTCACAGTATGGCCATTGCCACTACGATGCGTGCTATTGCCAGGCACATACCTGCACGAAACCGCCCGATGGATGATCAAATTTTCCTCTCAGGACTCTTGCATGACATTGGATATAACGTACTAAACTTTATTGCAAAAGATATCGGCGATACACTTTATGAAAGACTGAGTACTGCTTCCGGAATATCACTTTTAGAAATAGAGCACGAGCTACTTGGCACACATCATGGCGAGATCGGCGCACAACTGGCTACACATTGGGGATTACCGGTGGAAATCATTGCTGTGATACGCTATCACCATATACCCGACCACACGAATGCCGAAGTCGGCCAACCCCTGGTCAAACTTGTCAATATTGCAGAAAAAATGCTGCCGGATTTTGCGAGCGCCGAACACACGACACAATCAATTACCGAACAGGAATGTACCGATCTTGGCATAGATCCAAGCAAGGCCGATGCTATTACCGAAGAGATTGGAATCGTTGCTGAGCAGGCCAAACAGCTTGCTAGCACTGTTTGATAACACAATATAGAACAGGGTCTCTGACATTCAGCATCCATGCATTTCCAGGAAATTACGATAGCAATCAATGAACTCGCAACCCAATCAAAGTGCGATCAAGGATCTTTAGTGCTCCAGCACGATTTGACCGGAATTCTTGATTCAATCGGTACTTTCTTCCTCGGCCCAGCCATAGTAACCGGATAAATAATGGCTGGTTGATCAGCAACTCATTAGGAATAAAGAAATGAAAAAAAACACCTATCAGTTATCCACCATCCAATTAATCTTCTTTGTTTTTCTCGTCATGACGATCGCATTGACACATGCGCTTGTTCACGCTGCGCCACTGCAAATGCCTGTATCAGCCAGTTCCGGCTCCACGAAATCATTAAGCGTGCAATTGGATGTTGAATCCGCCAAGTACACACTGTTTGGCCCATCGCCGACTGCCAAGAACGGCCCCAGCGAGAATCCGGTGGTAAGTGTGCGCGGAGCAAAACTCACTCATAGCAAGCCAGCCGCCTCCCAATCTGCCAACCATTTACTGGTTGGTCCTACGTTACGCGTTCGCCCTGGAGACAAGCTAAATATTCTTTTCCGGAATAACCTCGACTATGAAAAATCTGCTGGAGATGCAAGCCATAGCACCACTAATCCGCATGGATTTGATGTCATCAATCTGCATACCCATGGATTGCACGTTTCACCGAGCAGTCCGAGCGATAATGTATTGCTGAATATTTTTCCGAAGAAAACGCCCAAAGAACCATTGAACGAATGTTATGCTGAATTCGGCAAAGAAAATTGTGTGACGGAAAAATTTGCTTATGCTTACAAAATTCCCGCCAACCACCCTTCCGGCACCTACTGGTATCATGCGCACAAACACGGTGCGGTCGCAATGCATTTGGCCAATGGCATTGCCGGCGCCTTAATCATTGAAGATCCGGTGCATGGTTTGGAAAGCTTGCCGGCAGTGCAGAAAGCACGCGAACAAATTATCCTGTTGCAGGAAGTCGCTTACGGCGGCAATTATCCGGATAACACCGGCTCAGGCACTGAAAAAGATCCCTATCGCATCGACTGCATGAGCGTATACGGCAATCAAAATGGTTGTGCATTCGGTGGACAAAAACCACCCGCCCCTGGTATTACCAATAACGAATTATCCGTCAACGGCCAGTTCCAGCCGTCGATCACCCTATCGACCAACGAGGCGCAGCTTTGGCGCGTGATTAACGGTAGCATCGGCAATGTCGTCCCAATGTGCCTGATACCCGTTAATCAGCCAAACGCTAAAGCCGCCACAGCAACACCGGCGGCGTATGTTCTTGCGGCAGACGGCGTTCCTGTGCAGAACCCCGATGCCGGAAAAAACGATCTGCCGGTACTCTTGGCCAACCCGATTGTGAAGCCAACCGATGGCGCAGGGGTATTGAACAATGAACTGCTCTTCCTGGCTGCGGGCCAAAGACTCGATTTAATGGTAAAAGCGCCATCCACACCGGGCACTTATGCTCTGTATGATGGCGTTGATCAGTCCGGCAATGCGATTCCCAGAGATCAATTATGCCAAGCATCCACCTATGCGCAGCTAACCCCGATCCTCACCGTGAATGTCGAGGTCAGCACGAGTGAAATTGCCTACAATACCGACGTACCAACGCAACAAGCACTCAACAGACTAACAGCGCCGATCACCATTACAGCTGCTGAAAGCCCCGAGTTACCTACCCAGGGTGCTGTCTTTGGTTTCACCAATAGCGAATTCGCCCCGATTGATGGTGGCGCATCGGTCATCAACGCCAGAGTTTTCAATCCCATCCGCAGCCAGCGTAATCTCGCATTGAAACAAGTCGATCTATGGTCCGCGCAAAGCGCCGCGGGAACGCATATGTTCCATATCCATATCAACTCATTTCAATTGGTTTCGCGCGGACAAGTGAAATATCCGTTCCCCATCTGGCGGGATACTTTGCTGGTCGAGACACAATCCGATAAGGAAGGGAATGCAGAAATCGGTGATATCGTGCAATTCCTGCAAAAACCACTGGACTACATCGGCTCCTTGGTCATGCACTGCCATAATGTTTTTCATGAAGACAATGGCATGATGGAGTTGGTGAATATTCTACCGTCCTCCAGCAATAGTCATAGGCCTGTGCACAAGAAGCATGCGGGAATTCACTGATCCAGTAGATATTGGAAAAACTGCTCAGGTTCGTAGGAAAACGAATTGGGGCGGCCGCTTTTCTATTTAGTTTTTATATCCTGTATTACAGTATGGATGAGATATTTGTCCATTTTCCAAGGATGCTAGACCACCATCTTGTTTTCGCTGAATGTGATCTATTGATATCGAGTTTCTATGAATTAGACCACCACAAATATTACATCTCGGAGCACTTTCTAAAGCTCCTCTTGTATAAATTGCGCTCTTTTTACCTGTTCTGAAATCCTTCTCTAGGGAAACAAATTGCTCAGGCACATTCTTAAATGTTAGATAATTAAAATCTGAGCTAGATATACTTTCATTGATGGCTTCGTCAATAGATTTGTCAGCTTTAAAAGCAAAAACAATTTTTTGAAAGAATTCTGAAATATGTTTATAACTTTTTTGAGTTGTTCTATATTTTCGATTAATTTGTTGAACTAGATAATCATATTCAAGAATAAATTTCTCGAATTTATTTCGAACATCAATAAAATCATTTATCTTTCTTTGTTTGTCTAGTTCTATTACAAAATCAACCATAGCAAAGAATGATGCTGTTTTGTGCTTCCCTTCCATAGAATAGAAATACACTGATGGATGTAAGCCAAGCGATGAAGGATGATTACTATTCAATCTATATGCAATCTTTCTAACATTCTTGAGAGCTTGTATTGTAGCTTCGCCAGTTTCGTCATCTTTATCTTGAGATCTTTCATTGCAAACAATATTTATCAGATCTAAAACCAATGGTAACGCCTGAGAAGAATAAACTTTTCCCCCCACAGGAATATCAAGAGTTTTGATAGGCGTTTGAAGCTTTGGATCAAAAAGAATTTCATTAATCTCTGCAGCTAATTTTTGAACTTCAATCTGTACGGATTCTGGAAATAATGACCAATATTTGTGACCTTTCCCACTTCTAATGATTGCACGTGCCGCGATACTATTTGGTTTTTTACGTGATTCAAGAAGTTTTAATTCAGTTTTATCAATTGGGGCAGCTTGCTGGTTTATCTTAAAAAATGAACTTTCTGCTTTTCTTGCGTCACCTTCAACCCACTGAAGTTGTATTGCCAATGCTCCCAAATTTTTAGCATGTCTAACAATTTCCGGTCCAACTTTATCAGGACGCACAAGAGCCAGTCTAAAATCTTCATAAGAACCAACAGTCTTGTTTACAAGTTTCCGTGTTTCTTGTGCAATATCTATTTGTTCATCAGGAATGATGCCGTCATAGAAAAGTTTCGAGATTCTCCCGTCCCCATAATCATCATTGACCCAAGCAGACAAAGCACTTAATCGGTGACTACCGTCGATTACGAATAAGTAGCCACCTGTGCTTCTCCATAGAATAATTGCTGGTATCAAATCACCTTCTATAAAGCTCTTTACAAGCTCACAAATCTTTTGACTGTCCCATTCATTGGTTTCTCTCTGGAAGTCTGGTTTTTTGAGATTTGAAAAGAAAAATGAATCTACTTTTATATCTTCAATTGAAATTGTTTCTTTTTTCTTGCCAGAATTAACATTCTCTTCTACCTCAAAATCTTCCCTTGCTATCAGAGCATCCAAATTAACTTTTGCCATATCAATAATCCTCTATTTCAGCTACAGTTATTTAATCACTCACGCTCTCTCTTGCTGCCTAGAAGCATAAACATACCCCCCAATCGCCCCCACAATCACCCCAAGTGGCGCTGCGATAAAGATTCCGATCATCGGTCCCTGGTCAGTGTCTTTCGATATGGCCATAGGTCCTAAAAAACCGATAACAAAAAACAACCCGCCCAGAATTAATGCGCCGCCGATGACGGCAACAATGGTGTTCGCTTTTTCACCAGAAACCAGTATCCAGGTAAACCATGCGGCCAGCGATGCACAAGCGAGTGAAAAAACCGTGCTGAGCCAGAAAGGAGAACTGGTCGTGATCGTTAAAATGGTGCTGATAAAAAACAGCACAGTCAAAAACATCAGTAGAGATACAATTGGTTTTAGTATTTGAATCATTGCAGTACGCTTTTTATATTAATAGGCATTTGTGAAAGCTCTGAATAATGCACATTCGTCATTCCGAACAAAGTGAGGAATCTTTGGCAATCAGCACGATAGATTTCTCGCTGCTTCAAAATGATAGTTTTTTAGAGATTCCTTGACAGCGCAACATTGTAAACTATCTCCCATGTATCCATCGCTTGGATTTACTACATGAGGTTTTCAATATGAATACATTTAACCCGCATCGGCGTAAATTATTGCAATACAGTTTCATGGGTTTAGGTGCTTTTTTTGGTAACGCTTTGTTGCCGTCTCCGCTGAAGGCGGCATCCTTGTCATTATCTTTGGCAGCACGCGGAGAGCTGCTACCGCCGGATCAGAATGGCGTGCGTCTGCCCGCGGGTTTTACTTCCCGCATTGTAGCTCGCTCGGGTCAAGAGTTATTTGGCTACAAATGGCATGCAGCGCCGGATGGCGGCGCTGTTTTTGCTACTGCTGATGGCGGTTGGATTTATGTTTCCAATAGCGAACTGGGCAATCAAGCGGGTGGCGTAGGGGCATTACGTTTCAATGCACAGGGAGAAGTTATAGATGCGTATTCGATTCTGAGTCAGACCAACCGCAATTGCGCCGGCGGGCATACCCCGTGGCAGACATGGCTGTCGTGCGAAGAAATTGAAAAAGGCCGGGTGTGGGAGTGCGATCCGCTTGGCCGGAAAGCAGCGCAAGTCAGAAGCGCTTTGGGTATATTTAAGCATGAAGCGGTGGCCGTGGATACGCGCAACATGCAACTGTATCTGACCGAAGATCAACCGGATGGTTGTTTATATCGCTATACCGCACGTTCATTTGATGCTGCCGGGAATCCTGATCTGAATGACGGTTTCTTGGAAGTCGCCGAAGTCGTCGAAGGCCCTATTGGCACAGTGCGTTGGCATGCACTGCCTGATCCGCTAGCAATCACGATACCGACGCGCAAACAAGTTGCCAGCAGCACCCGGTTTAATGGCGGCGAAGGTATCTGGTATCACCAGGGCATAGTCTACTTCACCACCAAAGGCGATAACCGTGTGTGGGCTTATACTGTGCAACAGCATCACCTCAGTGTCGTCTACAATGCAGCTTTATATCTACAGCCGGTATTAACCGGCGTGGATAATATCATTACCAATGCTACGGGAGATTTGTTAGTGGCTGAGGATGGCGGCGATATGCAGATTGTGGTTCTGACCGCAGGTAAGGTTCTGCCCTTGTTACAAGTAGCAGGCCATGATCGTTCGGAAATAACCGGCCCCGCTTTTAGTCCCGACGGTTCGCGTTTATATTTCAGCTCACAACGCGGCAAGACCGGGCGTGATGAGGATGGCATAACGTTTGAAATTACTGGTCCATTTTGATTGCGGTACTCTAAAGCTTTTCTCCGGCACTTGATAAATCCGTTTAGTGGTCCCATTTATCCCGGAAACTGCAACAGGTTTTGTGCGCGTAATTGAAACTTCACTATTTGGCTTAAAGCGGCAATAATGTTCATGGCGTGACTGCGTGATCAACAGGGAGAATTGATTTGGAATTCAAGGATTACTATAAGACACTTGGCGTTTCGCGCGATGCGACGGCAGAGGAAATCAAGAAAGCATACCGCCGCCTCGCGCGCAAGTATCATCCGGATGTTTCCAAGGAAACTAACGCCGAACAGAAAATGAAAGAAGTCAATGAAGCCAATGCGGTACTCTCCGACCCGGAAAAGCGCGCGGCTTATGATCAATTGGGACAGGGACGCGGATTCCAGCCAGGCAGTGATTTTCAACCGCCCCCCGGCTGGGATGCCGGTTTTGAGTTCCGTGGGCAAGGATCTAACGGTGCACAGGCTGCTGATTTCAGTGATTTCTTTGCGGAATTATTCGGCAAGCAAATGGGTGCTGGTGCCCGGCAAGCCCACCACCGGATGCGGGGCGAAGACCATCACGCAAAAATTATGCTCGATCTGGAAGATACCTATCACGGCGCCACACGCAGCCTGACACTGCGCATGCCTAAACTCGACAGTCAGGGACGCACCGTGCTCGCCGACCACATGTTGAATGTCCGAATTCCCAAGGGCGTGCATTCCGGGCAAGTGATCCGGCTTGCCGGACAGGGTGGCCCGGGACATGCCGGGGAAGCCGCCGGAGATTTGTTTCTGGAAGTCCATTTCAAACCGCACAGCAGATACCGGATTGAAAACAAGGATGTTTATGCCACGTTACCGGTCGCACCGTGGGAAGCGGCTTTGGGTGCAACAGTTAAAATACCGGTGCCGGATGGTCAGGTGGAAGTGCGAGTACCGGAAAACTCTCAATCAGGCCGCAAGCTGCGCTTGAAAGGACGCGGCATCCCTGCTGCCACACCCGGCGACCTATATCTGGTGCTGGAAGTTGTGCTACCGCCCGCTACTACACCCAAGGAACGTGAGTTTTATCAAACTATGGCGCAGGAACTTGCTTTTAATCCACGCCAGAATCTCGGAGTCTAAATCATGTCGCATGAAATCGATGCCATTTTACTTGAGGATGCCAAGCTCAATCTGGATGAACTGGCAAGAAGCTGTCAGGTCAGCCGCAAATGGATTATTGAGCGCGTTGAATGGGGCTTGTTGCTGGATGAAGACTCAATCGCTAGCGATCCTGCCACATGGATATTCGATAGCCGCAGTTTTATACGGATCAAGAGAATCATAGCGATTGAGCGGGATTTTGAAGGTAACCCGGAATTAGCCGGTTTAGTCGCCGATCTGCTCGAAGAAATTGAATTCTTACGCGCCAGGCTGAGAGCATCCGAGTTGAATGAAGATTAACAAAGCATCTGTCAGCCAAACGAATTAAACAGGAAAACTACTCATGTCTTTACATATCGTGTGTCCGCACTGTCACGCCACCAACCGCGTGCCTGCAGATCGCCTCGGTGCAACGCCCAACTGCGGGTCTTGCCATCAGGCATTATTCACCACCCAGCCGGTTGAACTGACGGAGAGTCATTTCAACCGGCATATCGCGAACAACGATATTCCGGTGCTGGTCGATTTCTGGGCACCATGGTGCGGTCCGTGCCGCATGATGGCACCTGCATTCACCAAAGCTGCCGCTTTGCTAGAACCGGGGATGCGCCTTGCTAAGGTGAACACGGAAGAAGAACAAGGCCTAGCGGCTCGTTACAACATTCGCAGTATTCCAACTTTGGCACTGTTTAAAAGTGGCCAGGAAATCGCCAGACAATCGGGCGCCATGAGCGAACAGGATCTGGTACGGTGGGCGCAAGCACACAACAAATAATGATAAATTTTGAAGGAGCAAACACCTATGCCCAATAACGGATTTCTATCCCGTTTAATCTGGACCTCACTCGCAGCCATATTGCTGGCGTTATTTTTCCATAGCTTCCTTTATCATTATTTCCCGGATATTCTTCACCCGGACTATTTCAGCGGTAAGGATAAGCAGGAAAATGCCGAGCCGCGGGTAATCCAAGCACGTGGCAATTTGGCTGAAGACGAGAAAAGCACAATTGAGTTATTTGAGAATTCACGGGACTCAGTCGTATTTATCACCACGCGTCAACGCGTGATGGACGCATGGACGCGCAATATTTTTTCTGTTCCCAGCGGCACCGGTTCAGGCTTTATCTGGGACGATAACGGACATATCATTACTAACCTTCATGTCATCAAAGGCGCCAGCGAAGCGATCGTGCGCCTGGCTGACGGGCGCGATTACAAAGCATCCCTGGTCGGCGCCAGCCCGGCGCACGACATCGCCGTGCTGCGAATCGGCATCGGCTTCCAGCGCCCCGCGCCGGTTCCGATCGGCACCAGCCACGACCTCAAAGTCGGCCAGAAAGTATTCGCCATCGGCAATCCCTTCGGTCTGGACTGGACACTGACCACCGGCATTGTTTCCGCACTGGATCGCTCACTCCCGAGCGGTGAAGGAAGTACCATCGATAATCTGATCCAAACCGATGCCGCCATCAACCCCGGTAATTCCGGTGGTCCGTTATTGGATTCCGCCGGCCGCCTGATCGGCATCAATACAGCCATTTACAGCCCCAGCGGCGCCAGTGCCGGCATTGGGTTTTCTGTGCCGGTCGATACCGTCAATCGCGTGGTTCCTCAAATCATCAGCCGCGGCAAATATATCCGTCCGGCAATGGGCATTACTGTTGATAGCAAACTCAATATCCGCCTGACTCAGCACCTGAAAGTAACTGGTGTCGTCATCTTGAGCATCAGCCCCGGATCAGCTGCTGACACTGCCGGACTTCAAGGTGCAACGATCACTCCCGAAGGTAATATCATCGCGAACGATATTATCGTGGCGCTTGAAAATAAGCCCATTGATTCCGTCGATAAGCTACTCGCTCGAATTGACAGCTATAAAGTTGGCGACACCATCAAGATCACTGTGTTACGAAGAGGTGAAAAAATTGAATTACCGGTTACGTTACAACCGGGTGAGTGATATACAATCCGAGACTCCATAAAAACAGCACGTTATTGATTCGAAGCAACTGACAAAGCAATCTATTGTTCACCAGTCAGTACAATGACTGAAAAATAATCGCGGCTGCCCGCGTGACGTGCAGCCTTGAATACATTCACAAGATCCGCTTCAGACTCGTTGACAAAGAGCGAAGCAATCTGAGCATCATCCAAGGCTTCGTTCAATCCGTCGCTGCATAGAATGCTCTGGTGTATAAGAGTTCATACTTTACTGCGCGCCATAATTAATCCCCTCCTTTACTTCGATCGACATCCACTGCTGTCACCAAACTGCTACGATTTCCCCAAGCATTCCGTATATACGACACCACCAGAGCTACTTCTTCATCATGTAAAATCTGCTGGAATGGCGGCATTCCATAAGGTCTAGGATTCCCTGTTGTTGTAGGTGGATATCCACCATTCAGCACACTACGAATAGTATTCAATGGCGAACTCATCAACACCCCTCGATTACCGGCCAGCGCCGGATAAATACCTGGGGCGCCCTCTCCATCGGCACCATGGCACGTTTGGCAATGTTTTTCGTACAGTTGTCCACCAAAATCCAGATGCCTCTTCAAGCTACCTGACATCACTGAGAAACGGACACCAGGCACTTTACCAGCTTCATCTTCCGTGAGCGCCTTTAGATAGATCGCCATACCGTTAATATCATCCTGCGACAAATATTGAAGGCTTTGTCTTATGACGGTCGCCATAGGACCTGAAGCTACGGCACGCTTTGTTATACCAGTCGCCAACAGCTCAACGATTTCTTCGATTGACCAGCCACCAATACCTGCTTCCTGATATGAGGACAAAGAAGGCGCATTCCAATTCGTACCCATTATTTTCCCACCACTCAACGTATCATCTTGACTGGCTCCGAATACATTGCGGGTTGTATGGCAAGCATTACAATGACCTAAACCCTGCACGAGATAAGCGCCGCGATTCCAAGCATCACTCTTGGATTGATCCGGTTTATAAACACCCTCTCTAAAATACATAATGCGCCAAATAGCTAACAACGGTTTGAAATTATAGGGAAAGAAAATATCGTTCGGTGGATTGGATTGTGAAACGGATGGTATAGATTGAAGATACGCAAAAATCGCATTGGCATCTTGCCGCGTGACTTTGGTGTATTCGGTATAGGGAAAAGCAGGATACAGAAGTCTTCCATCACGTGACTTGCCCTGATGGAGCGCTTGCCAAAAATCTTGTTGACTCCAAAGACCAATTCCTGTTTCTTTGTCAGAAGTAATATTGGGTGTAACGAAAATACCAAATGTAGTCGATAATTTGCGTCCGCCCGCAAACGGTTGACCACCCTTAGTCGTATGGCATCCCATGCAATTACCAACACGCGCTAAATAGGCGCCATGCTGCACGTCGACAGAGCGATCAGATTCCTCAGCAATCGCGCATGTAGCCTGCGTTATCGAAAAAAATAATAGCGATACCATGCATGCCAGAAATAAAGCATCGAATTTACAATTACTTATATTATATTTTATAGCCAAATGCCTCATTCTTTACCCCCGGCTTCCGTGATGTTTTGGCTGCAGCGATGCACTAATTCAGGTAAAAGCGTACTAACTGGTCTTGGCTCGCCTGAAACAGTCTGATTTGCTAACCATTTCGCAATCGCATTCACTTCCACATCGGTCAATTGTTTAGCAATCTCAGACATACAGCCAGGTACTTGACCTCGCATGATGCCTCCATTTCGCCATCCACCTAGCTGCGCAGCAATATAAGCTCGAGACAATCCCAGCAATCCCGGGATAGCAGGCTCTATACCCATCAAATCATCTCCATGACAAGCGCTGCATGCTGGAATATTCCTCTTTGGGTTTCCAATACGAATAAGTTGTTCTGCCTGTTCGATTTCCTCGGGTTGCATGTGAATCTGTTCTGGTGCTGGATAGGGCAACTGTAGAGAAGAAAAATATTGGGCTATTTCATATAAGTATTCATCTGACATGTTTTCCAACAGAATAGCCATCGGCTGATAATAACGCCGACCATCCCTGAAATTGCGTAACTGATTAATGAGATATCCCTGTGGCTTACCCGCTATGCGAGGGTAATAGGCATCACGCCCCGCTTTATCTTCAGCGCCATGGCAAATGGTACAAGCTCTAACGCGTTCAGCCATCGTGTCCGGTACTTTAACAGGTGTGCCGCCATAAACGGGCGACACACAAGTCATACAAAAAAATGCCAATAAAATAAAACGCATCATTTAGGATTTCCTTCTTATATAGGCAATCAAATTAATGGAGAATGATTAGCGCATCTCTGTCATTACTTTAATCAATATCTTGAAAAACTTTGCACTGACTCAGCCCGGCAATATCAGAGCGCTCAATAATGTCATTGAACGACCTGTAATTCTTACGAAAGGCAAGCGATTCAGATTAGATCTGGCTATGCTTGGTAAAAATGAAACCAAGCAAACAATAGTCTTTGTCATTCGGTTAATTTATCTGATTATAGAAACTTTCCGTGAATGATCGACACATCTACTTATCGGATACATCGCACCTACTTACTCGTTATGACCGTCTCTTTACTTCCTGCACCTTCCAGAATACGCATAACAAGATCGGATGTCGAAATACCGGGTGTATACGTGAGTTCTTGAATCATTTCTGCCAGTAATGACTCACACAGCTTATATTTATCTAAGCGCTCCTGATCGGATGCGCATGCGAAGGTATAAATGTCGAAACCATGCTGTTGCATAAATTCTTTGGTGACATTCACCGGCGTATCCGTCATTACGGCATCCACATATTTGCAAGCGGCGACGACCGCAGCACGCTCCGCTTGTTTCATGACGGGAAGTTTTCCTTTATTTCCCGCAACACGTTCATCGGAAACCACGCACACCGTCAAATGCGTACCCAATGCGCGCGCCGCCTGTAAAAAATTCACGTGGCCTTCATGAAACAAATCGGCCACCATGCGTGTATACACGCGCCGCTGCGGCTGATTTCTCGGCCAAATGGGAATTTCCCGGTTTAACCGCATCATGGCGCGTTCCATCCACTGACGGCTACGCAATGCGAGCACATCATCCGGATCCTTCAATGCGATCTGATGCGCATAACACCAGGCTTTAGCCAAATCCCCCGATAGCCAGCGCTGCACAAGCCGGTGATACGCATAACAACGCACCAGCAGGGTAAAGTTTTCCAGATTGCGTGCGGATATCACGGTATCCCAGTTGGGATTCGGCGTGCGCCAATCGCCATAAAATGCCGTCAGGATTCTTTCCGGCTGTCGCGGAAACCACACCTGGCCGTATTCTGAACTACGCTGGATCAAATCAAACTTGGGAAAAACGGACACCCGCTGATAGTCATCCGGATAACCAGGCAATGAGAAACCGCCGACTATCTGCTTCCCTCTCGCTTGCAAACCGCAGACATCCAACGTGATTCCCAGTTCCGAATGTACGTAATCACGGTAATTGGCATAGTCAATCCGCATCGGAGATCGTGCCCATCCGGCTTGTTCCAGTGCGGCACAGCAAGCACCCCAGGATTCCATTCGCACGGCGATGTCGAGATCTTTATCAAAATCCAGTAAACATCCGTTACGAACCAGCCCCAGTAAAGTACCCGCAAAAGGAAATGCCGGAATATCCAGCTTGGCTAATTCCGCGCAAGTCGTCCACAGCAACTCCTCGGCCTTTCCGGAGGCAAATAAATTCTCATCGGATTGCGATATCTTCACTTGTTCTTTTTGCGGCGGGACTTTTCCTGACTTTGCCAGCGCCATTAAGTGATTCAGCGCATAGGTAAAATGTGCATACGCTCCGGATAAATCTAATAAAATGAAACTCGCCGTACCCATTATTTGTGCCCACTGGGCCTTGTGAAAATCACTTTGCACATGCGCATAAATTTTTCCTGCGTAAACCAGAACATCGGCTGTACGGTTAGTGCGCATTGCCAGTGAACACCATAACCTCGCAACGTCCTGCGACAGCGGAAATTCGCTTTTTAATGGACCGAGAATCCCATTCGCATCATTTAGCTTGCCCGCAGTGATTAGATCCTTGGCTTTCAATAACAACTCATCCAGTTTATCGGTCATGATTGTGCATGTATTGGTTAATTCAACGAATAAGTCTTGTATTTTACCTATTTTTTAATATAATAGGAATCATTCTCATTATTATTCACTCTATTAATGAGAAGATAAGCAAGCTCAAAAAATTTATTTTGGAGGTAAAGCATGTCATTTAATAAAATACCACGCACTCACGGCTCAGGTGTTGTCATAATCGATGGCGAAGAAATCCCAGGATTGGGCTCCGGTTCAGTCGGTTCTAATGATTTTCTCTTCATCGGTTCTGATGGAGATGATTTTGATTTGATCGGCGGTTCCGGTCACGATGAACTCGAAGGCGAAGACGGTAATGATATTATCGCTGGTGGAAATGGTAATGATAAATTGGAAGGCGATGCTGGAGACGATGATCTTGATGGTCAGGATGGCACTGACATACTGGAGGGTGGTGCCGGTAATGATATATTAAGAGCGGGCTTCGGGCATGACGTACTAACTGGAGATGGAGATGCAGATCGTGCTGCTGGAGATGCAGGTCATGATACTTTTGGCTTTTATGCATCAGGAAATTTTCATGTAACCGACTTTAAAATTGATGAAGGTGACCGTTTATTCTTTGATTCAGAAACACTTGGGATCCATCATCTCGATGAGCTCTTATCGTTTATAACTGATATAGATGATAAAGGTGACGAGGGTTTTACTGTTGAATTCGTTGGAGGTGCCGCAACCATTGAGCTTGTTGGAGTCAATGTAAATTCGATTACAGCGGATATGATTGTATTCGATCTCCCGGTTTAAATGTTATTTACTTCCAGCCTTGGCTGGAAGTAAATAATTCAACTCAAATTCTGATCCCGCAAAACTCCAAATTTCCTATTCATTCAACCACGGCAAATTTGTTCTAACCCCAGAAACTAAGAAATTCGGCATTTTCGGATAACATTAAAATTATATGCTATTGATTTTAATAAGTTTCATTAGAATCTATTAGTGATTTTTCGGTGCTAACCGGAAGTCAACGTAACTTTATGTTTCTGAAAGCATTAGTAATCAGAACAAATTAACCCTGTTCATTCAACCGATCATCTTACTTACACTGATATACTCATTTGCAATAGGTCTTCTTTGCCAAAATGTGGGATTGCCTGGTGGTGTTTGATAGAAGTGTTGGTTCTTTATTATTAATCAAAGCACGAAAGTACAAAGGATTAACCCCACGAATAATGTTCAACAGAATGTTATCAAGCACTCTGCAGCAAGTTGAAGAGTATTAACTGCGCTTCTGTCGACTGGTTTTCAACCACAATCGGCCCCAAGAGACAGAGAATTTATTGGCCCGGGCCATAAAAAGATTTATTAGAATCTCCGTATTCCGGCCTTTTCTGCTATGAAAAATCGAACTGTTTAATGGCTGACTCTATAGTGAAGAAAGCATAGTGACTGGCTGAATTAACCAACTAGAAATTAGCTATCAAGGTAGCTCTTACTGCAATAGGTGAACCAGGAGCAATATTGTTATCGTTGTTCGCAGACGCAAAGTACTTCGTATTAAATAAATTTTCAATATTTAACTGACCGCGAAAACTCTTTGTAAATTGCGCAAATAATGCCGCATCCACTCGCGTAAAATCAGGCAAGATGACTGTATTTGTTAATGAAGTAAACATGTTATCTCGATGTATCACACCAAATGCTGCGCCCAAACGCGGTGTAAAATCATAGCGACTCCATACTGAAAATGTATGACGGGGAAGTTCTGCAACCTTTGTTCCCTTTTTAGCAATATCCTTTATATCACTGGTTATTTCTCCAACTTGATAAGCGTACCCACCCATTACATTCCAATTTGAAGTCAGTTGACCAGCAAGACTTACTTCAACACCCTCAGTACGCTGCCCTTTGGATAAAAAAGTTTGTCCTGCAACAACACTATTGATGACATTAGTTCGATCCAACTGATACACAGCACCCGTCAAAGCTAAATCAGGGCGTATATCCCATTTGATTCCGGCTTCCAATGTTGTAAATTTCTCTGGCTTTAGCACAGCGGTTGTAACAGTTATAGAAGAGAGCTGATCGCCCGCACGAGGAACATAAGCCTGACTATAGCTTGCATAAAAAGAAACCGGTTCAATGGGTTTATAAATTAAACCAAACCGAGGCGCAATCAAATCATCGTTGGTTTTTAAATGATCCTTTGGGCCATTCTTTTGTTGGAAATCAACCTCGAACATATCATAACGCACCCCAACAATGGCCTGAAGCTGAGGTATAAATTGAATCTGGTCTTGAATATATAGCGATGTAACATTGACGAGACTGCGATTGTATGCATCTACACTACCAATCGTATCTCTAGTCGAGAAGGTTATCGGTATATTTGTAATTGAATTACTTAAAGAAACAAATGAATTCCCATGAAAATCGCCTGTTTGACGTTTATTATGAGTTTCCTGCCGAGCGATTTCTATACCTGCCATTAATGTATGAGAAACAGATCCCGTATTTAAGGAATAGAGTAAGTTTGTTTGATTAAATACATTTTCACGGTCTGTAGCATTATTGTAGGCACCCAATTGCACTCCTAGACCTGGAGAAAAAGGCAAATTAGCAAATATGTTCTGATAAAACTTATCATAAGTTGCGTAATTCGTCCGGTTTTGCAACGTAAAACCAGAATCGAATTTATGTTCAATAAATGAATTAAACGACAACACATTAATATTTGCGTTATTTCGTCTCGGATCTCCAAAAAATTGTGATCGAGAAACATCTACAGGGCGACCATTAAACGAAGGTATCCCGCGATCAGCCGTGCGATCATCATGATACCGCTCCATGTTCGCGATTATCCTAGTCCGATGCGTCGGTTTAAGGGTTACTGTTGGGGAGATCCCCAGGCGCTCCATACTGACGCCATCACGAAAACTGCCAGCATCCTCGTACACCGCATTTAAACGAACTGCAGCGACATCATTAATCACATGCCCGACATCAGCCGTCATCCTTTTTTGATTAAAAGATCCGCCTTGGAAACTAAACTCTCGCACTGGATCCCAATTGGCTTGCTTGGTAACACGATTAACGACACCACCTGAGCCGCCACGGCCAAAAATCATCCCATTAGCACCTTTCAGCACCTCAACACGCTCAATATTATAAAGATCGCGGTAGTATTCGACGTCATCACGGATACCATCAGTAAAGAAATCACCGGTCGAACGATTACCACGAAACACGAGAGCATCTCGATTACCTTCACCCTGCGAGACGCCAACCCCGGGCACATAACGGACTGCATCGGCAATACTTCGGATTGACTGATCCTTAATCAATTCATTGGTTATAACCGAAATGGATTGCGGCACATCACGCAACAGAGTATTGGTTTTCGTTGCTGTAGTGGTACTGACGGCTGCATATCGATTGGTATTGCTAGCAGTAATCTGTATTGAAGGTAATGTCGTGACGATAGGATCTACTGAGGATGCCGGCACTTCCGTCAGTGTATAGCTATCATCCTGTTTCATCACTTGCAAACCAGAGCCAATGAGCAATTGATCCAGAGCCGATTTAATATCAAAATCACCGCTTAATCCGAACGTTACTTTTCCCTGTAATTTCACAGGATCAATAGCAAGTTTTATCCCCGCCTGTTGCGAGAACTGAATCAAAGCTTCGTATAAGAAACCAGCAGGAATATTGAAGGTGCGTAGCGCAGGTTTGGCGCTATTTAATGCTTCCGCGAAACTTGGTTTAGGCAGAAGAACAGCTGTCAGACTAAGACTGATTAGTACTGCAAAAAAATAAAAACTTCTGGTTAAACCATTGATAATCATATTATGATAGCGCAATTTTTTTGCGGTTTTTACCAAACCCTGAAACAGGAAACTGTTATTTCAACATAACAAATAAGACGGAAAAGGATCCGATGATGAAGATAGGTCTCAAAGGCAATTTGGATTAAGTTCGTCGAATAATTACACCGGTTACTCTGTTTGCAGCCAGCCATAACATCCTTGAACTCGTACAACAGAAACATATCTAGAGCTTTCTAGCGAGCCATGCTTTATTGCAGTGCACAAAGTCAACGGCGGTCGTCAATAAAAGAAAAACCATTACCGCTACTGCTTCTCCTTTTCAAACTGCAGTTCCACACATACACGTTGACTGGGGAATAAAATCCTGTAATTGGGATTTTTGTACCAATGTCTGATCCAATACCTGCTTAGCATGACATGCACAAATACCGCACTGCTCAGCAACTCCCAGAGAAGCCTTCAAATCTCTCATTCGATCGGCCCCCTGATAGATCGCTTCACGTAATGCGCTTTCTGTTATTCCCCTGCATACACATACATACATATTAAATACCTTGAGATCTGTATTCGAAATAAATTTATTGTTTATAAAACAAAAACCAAAGAATTATTACTAATGAGAATGATTCGTAATTATACCAGAATCTTTATAAAAAGCAAATCCCACACTCAACTCTAAATAAAATTTATAGCACTCGAAGTACTGTTATTGCACCACGCCGCAACACGAATAGAAGCCTGATAGAGATTAGGAATAGCTATTCCCAGGGCAGAATTGGATAAATCGGGAAATATGCAAAAACTACAAAAAGTAGTGAATAGTTTAGGTTTAGCGCGAGTAACTGGTAAAAAAGTAGTAGCAATATCAGATTAAAAGCTTGCCAAACTCGAGATTGATCTCGTACATCTGATATTTCATTTTCCCCTACTAAGCTTCATAGAACAAAATTCTTTACTGCTACATCCCTTTCTGAAGAAGACTTAGGACTAAACCTCGATCGTTCTTATTGTTCCGAAGGATCCGTAATAAAACCGATTCTTGCCATACCGGCTTTGGCTGCAATGCTCATCACCCGTGCGACATGCTCATAATGTGCCAGCTTATCCGCACGAATATGTAATTCTGTTTTAGGTGCCTGAGTCACTTTCTCAGCAAAGCGCGGCGCCAGATGCTCCAATGTTACGGGCTCACCGTTCCAGAAAAGACTACCATCTGCACGGATAGCCAACTCGACATGCTCAGGCTGAGTAATATTGGGAGCACTCTCTGCCTTAGGCAGATCAATTTTCACTGAATGCGTAAGAAGCGGCGCTGTTATAATAAAAATGATTAACAATACCAGCATGACGTCCACCAATGGCACCACATTGATTTCTGCCATGGGCGCCTGACGCCCGCTACCCTGCATGCTGCCAAATCCCATTATTGCCCCCTTTCAACTGCGACATCCGTCATTTCTGTGACAGCCGCCGACGGTGTTTGCAGTAAAGAAGCCGGTGCATCATTGTTATCACCCACAGTAATTAGCGTGAACAGATCATGTGCAAAAGCTTCCAGGCGTGCAAGCCAAATACGATTTCGGCGCACAAAAGCGTTATAGGCAAGCACTGCCGGTATAGCCACTGCCAACCCTAATGCTGTCATGATTAATGCTTCACCAACAGGACCGGCCACTTTATCCAAGGTGCCCTGACCTGAAAGTCCAATCTGTATCAATGCATGATAAATTCCCCATACCGTTCCGAACAAGCCAATATAAGGTGCTGCCGAACCTGCGGATGCAATCAGAGTCAGGCCATTTTCAACACGGGTAGCTTCCTGATCAATTCCATTCCGCAATGTACGTGTAAGAAACTCACTGGTACCACCAGCGGCTGCCAATTTGTGTGAGCTGTGAATCTTGGAATCAGCCGCAGCATCAATACCCAGCTTAGCAAGCTCTGCAAACGCATTATTCGGGGCAGCATTCTTAAACTCCACATTAACCGCTTGCAGGGAATCAAAACTCCAGAAATGTTTTAGGAAAGCTTCGGCACGGCGTTTTGCAATAAGATTAGCGATACTTTTTGTGATGATTAAATACCAGCTCGCAACTGAAAGCGATAACAGCAGCACCAGTACACTGATACCAACGCCATCGATTTGGGCGAGAAAGTTAGAAAAACCGAGTCCTTTTTCCATTGGTTAATTTCCTTGCAGTACAAAATTAAAAGGTTGTAAGGCAACAGCGCGAACCGGCTGGCCATTCCGCAGCGATGGATTACATTGCCAGCTTTTCACCGCGGTTAATGCGGCTGCATCAAGACGTTCATAACCACTGCTATTAATAACTTTTGCCTCATCAATATGCCCAGTTTCATCCAATTCCACGCGCAATATCAATTTACCCTCTTCGCCCATACGCCGTGAAATGGCAGGATAATCCGGTGCGGTCAATTTAGGGCAAGAAACAGACAATTCCGATGACAACGTAACCGGTCCTGTTTGCATTTGTGCTGGCGGTGCCTCAGTCACAGGTTTGGATTCTTTTGCTTGCTCCACTACTGGCTCTGGCAGAGATTCAACTTGTTTCTGCTCAGATGCCACAGGCGACTTTGTTATGAGACGCTCTTGTATTGGCTTAACCACGGGTTTTTTTGCCGGTTGAAGTTTAGCGGGTGCAGGTTCTGGCAAGGCTTTAGGTACAGCATTAGGCGGTGATGATGCAATCAATTCGGCAAATAATGTAACCACTTGTTCAGGCGGTGGAATTAAACGCTGATTCCATAGAAAATAAAATAACGCGGCATGCACTATGAGTACAAACAAGAATCCGGGTAATGAGATCAAACGTTGCTGCGACCCTAAGTACTCAATATTTTTCCGAGATAATGATTGCATTACAGAATAACAAATCCAGACAAATTGCTTACTTACTTGATCTAAAATAGGTTGGATGCCAGTGATTTTGCTTTTTGTTTATGAACGCTAAATTACAGCCCCGCCATATGTTGTTATAATATACGTATAAATTCAGATTATGCTTATCAAGCTAATATAATAACGCAAACGATAATAATTATCAATCACTGAAACTTATACTGAATTATTTTTAGCATACAATATCTGTTAATTCCCCAGTAATTTCTATTGGGCTATCACGTCCACAACGTCATCAATTTTATCGATTCAAGTCAAATATGGTCAACTCAACACCCGGTTTCTGGCGGCGAATAATCTGCATGATTTATGAGTTTCTTCTTTTATTGGCCGTTTTATTTCTCGCCAGTTTTATTTTCCACCTGATTTTCAGCGATACACAAGCCACATACTTTAGGCCATTGTTTCAGTTCTATCTGCTCGTTATTATGGGATACTACTTTTCTTGGTACTGGACACATGGCGGGCAAACGCTGGCCATGCAAACCTGGAAGATGCGCCTTGTCGCCGCAGATGGCAACAGCTTAACGAAAAAACAGGCCCTCACACGATACCTGTTTGCATTGATAGGTATTTTCTTTTTTGGTTTTGGAATTATCTGGGCGCTATTTGATCGCGATCATCAATTTCTTCATGACCGGTTGGCAGGGACCCGCATCATTAAAAAAGAAAATTAGAATTAACGAAAATTTCACACTTTCAAGGATTGTCATTAAATCTCATCTACCCACCTAATCAGTGCACAGAATTTCAAACTTTGTTTTTAAGAAACAATGTACAATGGACAGATTGTTATAATTTTACCAACGTGCTAATTTGCGTATAAAGATTAGGTTCCGTAATCCGTGAAATATAAACACAAACCACACTTTCATACAGATATTCACTCAAACAGATGCGTAGCCAAATTCTCTCAGCAACCGCCAATCTGAAACTTTTATTCAGAGAATGTGCAATTCAGGCTAATAGTTTAATTATCTTAATTGCAACACTCTCTATTTTGATAATTGACTTACAACTGCCATTGGGTGTCGCGGCCGGCGTACCCTATGCATTAGTCATATTTGCCAGCCTGTGGGTGTGTGGAATTCAATTTACCTACTTCATTGCTGCATTGGGAATTATATTCACAATAATCGGCTTCTATTTATCGCCTGGCATTGCAGTACCGATGAATATTGTTCTGTTTAACCGGGGAATTACTTTATTATTGATCATCTGCGCCGCAATCATGGTCATCAAGATCAAAAAGGCGAATATTGACATATCCACCTTGATGACTCAGTTACTGATTGACCCGATCACCGGATATAAGAATAGACAAGCGTTTGAGTCTGAATTAGACACTGAGATACTACGCTGCAAACGCTACCATAGAAATCTATCTGTAGCTATTATTGACATTGATCTTTTAAAACTATTTAGTGATAACTATGATTTCAGAAATAAGAATGATTCCATAAGAAGAATCTCCCAGGAGATTAAAACCGATATCCGGACATCCGATATTTTCTACCGTATAGATATTAATGTATTCGCTATTTTATTTCCTGAAACAGAATTAACCGAAGCGAAAGAAGTATGTGAAGCCATTCGCAAAAAAATTTCTGCCAAGATAGATAAAAACACAGAAAACAAAATCACAATAAGTATCGGTATCGCTATGCTGAGTGAGGCTGATAAAAGAATAAATTTATGTAAACGAGCAGAAGATGCGTTATTTAATTCAAAACGTAACGGAGGGAATTTTGTTTCAACCTTGCCTGAAGTTGCCAATAAAGACAAACCCCACGTAGCTGCTATCTTATCGCGATCAAGAACTAATTGATTAAATTTTGAGATTTTTCTCAAACAATTCCACTTTCAGAGTTGCAACCAAGACAGACGCTGTCTTGATCGACTCTACTCAGATACCTCAAATTTCAACAACAAAATGCATTTACCATTGCATTATAGTCCGTTGAGAGCCGTATTCGAGGCAGCCGGCGCGAGGAAAAAACCGGCGAGAAAGCGCAGTTTATGTGTGACAAATGAGCACTTTGAGCCTACTTTTAATACCGCAGCGGCAACGCAGATAGTTTTTCAACAGCCTATTAGAGAAATTACTTCAGATTCTCTTATATAATTTAGTGTATCAGACAGACAAAACCTTTCGTTTCTGAGATACCCATGAGTTTAATAAATAAACCAATGGCCAAGAAAAGCGGTCATTCCTTCTCACCCAGAGTAGCCCGATTATTGCGTGAATCCGGTTGGTTGATCCTAGTGGGTGCCGCGCTTTATCTCATATTGATTTTTTTTAGTTATGATCGCGGTGATGCAGGTTGGTCACATAGCGGCGATTCCAATCAAATTCAGAATGCGGGCGGACATGTTGGCGCCTGGCTGGCTGATTTTCTGCTGTACCTGTTTGGTGCATCCGCATGGTGGTGGGTCGCATTCTTTCTCTCAGCCGTTAGCTGGAGCTACCATCGCATTGATACCGCCGGAATTTTTGACCGGCACTCTCTGTTACTCTCAGCGGGAGGGTTTTTACTGTTGCTCTCAGCCAGTAGCGGATTGGAGTCGCTCAGGTTTTACACCATCGGTGTTTCGCTACCGCTGGTGCCAGGTGGTATGCTGGGCAGTACAATCAGCCATCATCTCTCGCAAATACTTGGTTTTACTGGTGCAACACTGACATTATTAATACTCATCGCAATCGGTTTCAGTCAATTTACCGGCCTATCCTGGGTACGTTTTGTAGAAAAAATCGGTGAAAGCATTGAGAATCTCTTATTACTGACAAAAGAACTGTGGGAAACAAGAAAAGACAAATTTGCAGGCATTGTTGCATCACACGTCCGCGAAAAAGTCGTCGAGAATGAAAAGAAACGCATAGAAAGCAGCCCGCTCCTGCATATTGAGCCACCCACTACGAATATTATTAAATCGCAACGTATTATCAAAGAAAGGCAGCCCTCTCTGTTTTCTGACTTACCCGATTCGCCTTTACCACCTCTGCATCTTCTGGATGAGCCGGAAAAAGACTTTGAAGTGCTATCCAAGGAAACCATTGAATTCACATCGCGTTTAATCGAACGAAAACTCAAGGAATTTGGCGTGGATGTCAAAGTAGTCGCCGCTTTCCCTGGGCCAGTTATTACACGCTATGAGATTGAGCCGGCGGTCGGCGTCAAAGGCAATCAGGTTATTAATTTAATTAAAGATTTGGCACGTGCATTATCTGTTGCCAGTATCCGGGTGGTCGAAACCATTCCGGGCAAAACCAGTATGGGACTGGAAATTCCCAATCCCAAGCGGCAAATTGTGCGACTGCAGGAAATCCTCAGTTCACAAGTCTATGCCGATTCCGCTTCACCACTGACCATTGCGTTAGGTAAAGATATCAGCGGCCGCCCGGTCGTATCGGATCTGGCAAAAATGCCTCATGCGCTGGTAGCCGGAACAACCGGTTCAGGAAAATCAGTCGCGATTAATGCAGTCATTCTAAGCCTGGTCTATAAAACCACTCCCGATCAAACCCGCCTGATCCTGATCGACCCGAAAATGCTGGAATTATCCGTGTATGAAGGCATTCCGCATTTGCTAACGCCCGTTGTAACTGACATGCGCGAAGCCGCCAGCGCGCTACGCTGGTGTGTCAACGAAATGGAACGGCGCTACAAGCTGATGTCAGCGCTCGGTGTCCGCAATCTCGGCGGCTACAACCAGAAAATTCGTGACGCAGCTAAAAATGAAGAGCCTGTAATTGACCCATTTGCGCCGCCAGAAGCACCGGAGTACCTGGAAGAATTACCGCTCATAGTCGTGGTGATTGATGAATTAGCCGATTTGATGATGGTCGCGGGTAAAAAGGTTGAGCATCTGATTGCCCGGCTTGCACAAAAAGCACGGGCATCCGGCATACATCTTTTATTGGCAACGCAACGCCCTTCGGTCGATGTGATTACCGGCCTGATCAAAGCCAATATTCCGACCCGGATTGCCTTTCAAGTATCCAGTAAAATTGACTCACGCACCATTCTCGATCAAATGGGTGCTGAGGCGCTGCTGGGCCAAGGGGACATGCTGTATTTACCGCCGGGTAGCGGCTACCCGCAACGCATTCACGGCGCTTTTGTTGCCGATCACGAAGTACACAGAGTCGTTGAGTATCTGAAAGAACATGGCGAACCAAACTACATCGAAGATATTTTAAAGATTGATGACGAAGAAAGCGATGCCGGTAACTCGCTTGATATCAAAAAGCCGGCAGAGGGTGAAGCAGATCCACTCTACGACGAGGCCGTCGCCATCGTCATCAAAACCCGCCGCGCTTCGATTTCTTTGGTGCAAAGGAATTTGCGTATCGGCTATAATCGCGCAGCGCGGCTTATCGAAGAAATGGAGCGCACCGGTTTGGTTTCGTCTATGCAAAGCAACGGCAACCGGGAAGTATTGGCTCCCGCACGCGGCGAGTGATCCAATTCTCGGCTACCATGCTTAGTACCCCCCGACAACCTCACGACAGGAACATTATGGTTCGTTCAAGCTGTGCTATTTTTTTATTGTTATTCGGCAGCCAGATGTCGCTATACGTTGAAGCGGCCGCCATCGACAGTCTAAAAAGCTTCATCAAGGAAACCCGTACGGTACGCGCAAATTTTTCACAAACGCTGTATGACAAAAACGCCCGTACCATACAGGAATCAAACGGTACCATGCAATTTGAACGCCCGGAGAAATTCCGCTGGACGTATGATAAACCGTATGAGCAACTCATCGTAGGCGACGGCACTCAGGTTTGGTTTTACGATCGCGACCTCAATCAAGTCACCATACGGCAATTCAATATTGCGATCGGTAGTAGTCCGGCTGCGCTCCTTGCTGGTAGCAGCACCATCGAAGATAATTTCGAGCTGATTGAACTCGGCCTGCAAAATCAGATTGAATGGCTTGAAGCCATCCCCAAAAGCAAAGAAAGCGCTTTTGAGTTTATCCAAATGGGATTTTCACCGGAAGGCGCACTCAAGATTATGGCGTTACGCGATAGTTTTGGTCAAACCACATTACTGGTATTCTCAGATCTGGACAAGAATCCCAATTTACCGGCCGATTTATTTAAATTCATACCTCCTGACAATGCAGATGTCATCAGCGAGTGATACCGATCTGTTTTCACCCAACAAACCCAAAGCGCCCCTCGCCGAACAGTTACGCCCCAAGCATCTGAACGATGTCATCGGGCAAAGCCACCTGCTCGGTGCCGGGAAGCCTTTGCGCTTGGCTTTCGAATCGGGAAAACCGCATTCGATGATTTTATGGGGTCCGCCGGGAACAGGAAAAACCACGCTGGCACGCATCATGTCAACCGAATTCAACAGCGAATTCATTGCCTTGTCTGCTGTACTCTCCGGCATAAAAGATATTCGCAACGCGATTGAACAAGCCCAATTAGTATTACAACAAAGCGAGCGGCATACCATTCTTTTCGTCGACGAAGTACATCGTTTTAACAAATCACAACAAGATGCATTCTTGCCGTACGTTGAACAAGGCCTGATCACTTTTATCGGCGCCACGACCGAGAATCCCTCATTTGAAGTGAATAACGCATTATTGTCGCGCGCTCAGGTTTACGTTCTCAATGCCTTATCCGGAGAAGAACTGTCTCAGCTATTTGATCGAGCACAGAAACTGGCACTCGGTAATCTGCAATTCTCGGACGAAGCGCGACATCTCTTGATCGAGTTCTCCGATGGCGATGCGCGACGTTTGCTGAATCTGCTGGAACAGATCAGCACGGTTGCTGAAACTGAGACCATTTCAGAAATCAGCAAAGACATTGTCCTCAATGCACTGTCACGCAATACGCGCAACTTTGACAACGGCGGTGATGCGTTTTACGACCAGATATCCGCCTTACACAAATCCATTCGCGGATCTTCCCCCGACGCGGCACTCTATTGGTTGTGCCGCATGCTCGATGGCGGAACCGACGCCTTGTATATCGGGAGGCGTTTGGTTCGCATGGCAACCGAAGACATTGGCCTGGCAGATCCCCGCGCTTTGCGCCTGGCGTTAGATGCTTGCGAGACTTATGAACGGCTGGGCAGCCCGGAAGGCGAACTGGCATTGGCGCAAGCAGCCTTGTATCTTGCTTGCGCGCCCAAAAGTAACGCGGCCTATTTAGCCTACAATAAAGCACGTGCCTTTATTGCCCATGACAAATCACGCTCTGTTCCCATCCATCTGCGCAATGCGCCAACCCAACTGATGAAAGAAATCGGTCATGGAAACGCATACCGTTATGCGCATGATTGCCCGGAAGCGTATGCGGCGGGAGAAAATTACTTCCCGGATGAAATGCCGGAGGTCAGTTTCTATCAGCCAACAGCTTACGGATTAGAGCAAAAAATACAGGAAAAACTGACTTATTTGCGCAATCTGGATAAGCAAGCTAAGCATAAAATATAAAGGGCATCTCTAGAAATCCAAATTTCGTCACAACACTTTGCTGCTCGCAAAAAATGCTTCCTTACATATCATGCATATGCTGCGTAACCATTTTTTGCTCGTGCCTCGTGTTGTTTAGAACTTTGAATTTTTAGAGGTACCCTAAAAATCATTTCAATCTACACTGGCTATTTTGGAGTTTTTGCATGTTAGAGATTCAACAACTACGGACTGATCTGGATACTGTCACCCGGCAGCTTGCCAAAAGAGGTTATGCCTTTCCAACCGAAGCATTTAATGCCTTAGAGGCGGAACGCAAAACCATTCAGACCCAGACTCAGGAGCTGCAAGCACAGCGCAATGCGGCATCGAAAAAAATAGGTAATGCCAAGAGTAAAGGGGAAGATGTCTCGGCCATAATGGCCGAAGTGGCGCATTTGGGTGACGCATTGAAGCAAGCCGAGACACAATTGGAGCAAATTCAGAACAGCTTGCAGAAAATATTGCTCGAAGTCCCTAACCTGCCTCACGACAGCGTGCCGGAAGGAAAAAATGAAGAACACAATCAGCAGATTCGCCGCTGGGGCGAGCCGCGGCAATTTGATTTTGCCATCAAAGATCATGTCAGCATCGGTGAAGGACTAGGACTATTGGATTTTGAGACAGCTGCAAAACTCAGTGGCGCGCGCTTCAGCCTGATGAAAGGGGGACTTGCCCGCCTACACCGTGCACTCGCTCAATTCATGCTGGATACCCATACGCAGGAACACGGTTACATGGAAGCGTATGTACCCTATCTGGTTAATCGGGAGAGTTTACGCGGCACAGGGCAACTGCCTAAATTTGAAGAAGATTTGTTTGCCGTCAATGCAGGCGGCGCAGAAAATAGTACCGCGAACAACTCGCCCGCATTTCATCTCATCCCAACTGCAGAAGTACCCATTACCAATATGGTGCGTGATGAAATCGTACCACTGCAATCCCTACCGCTAAAATATGTCGCACATACACCGTGTTTTCGTTCCGAGGCAGGGAGCTATGGCAGGGATACGCGCGGACTGATCCGCCAGCACCAATTTGACAAGGTTGAGCTGGTGCACATTGTTCACCCCGATCAATCCTACGCCGCATTGGAACAACTGGTCGGTCATGCGGAAAAGATTTTACAGAAATTGGTGCTCCCTTATCGCGTGATGGCGCTGTGCACCGGTGACATGGGCTTTTCGGCAGCGAAAACATACGATATTGAAGTCTGGCTGCCGGCACAAAATACTTACCGGGAAATCTCCTCATGCAGCAACTGTGAAGCATTCCAGGCACGGCGCATGCAAGCACGCTTCCGTAATGAAAATGGAAAACCTGCACTGCTGCATACATTAAACGGTTCCGGGCTCGCCGTGGGGCGCACTCTGGTGGCAGTGTTGGAAAACTATCAGAATGCGGATGGCAGTGTCTCCATCCCGGAAGTTTTGCGCCCTTATATGAATAGCCTTGACCAACTCGGGAGAACCGGAGGAGAATGAAGAACGAAGTATCTTTTAATATTTTATAGGGTTCATCATCATGCACAATGAAAATACCAGTAAGCCAAACAACAGTGATATGGAAGCATTAGAAGCGGAAGTTCGTGAGGCCGTAGCCAATGGTTCACATATTCAAGATACCGTACACCGTTTAACGCTGAGAGCCATGAACGCGCAACGTATTGACCTGGACTCCTTGCAGCGGATCATCACTGCCGTCATGCAAGGCGCGCACGACGGTGCTTCGCAACAATTGCAGCAGGCAACCAATCAGGCGCATGCTGCAAAAACACAAATCACTGAAGCAGTCTCTGGATTGGATTCAGCGCTGGCAAAATTTGCCGAAGCTTCCAAGCTCGCCATAGAAGAAGCGGCAGGGCAGGCAAAAAAATTCTCTGATACAGAATTGGCGCGTACCCGTTCTGATCTGGAAAGTTTGGAAAGCCTGTTCCTGGAAACTCTGCATCACACCGCCACAGCCGCACAAGGGCTAATTGCCGATGTCCTGCTCGATATAAGCCACCATGCCAAAAATACTGGAACTAATGTGGGTTCGCAATTGAAAGAGACATTGGCCACTTTTGCGCAGCAAATCGCTTCGGTTGGACATTCTCAAGTGGAAGTCGGTGCCAGCCTGGCACAAAAAACCGCTGATTTTGTGAGCAAATCTGCGAACGGCGTGTTATCGGGAATCAAGGATCAATCCAAAACCGGCAAACACTAGACCAGCCGGTTTAACCGCGGTCTTCGCCGCCCAATGCATCGATGACGTCGGTGATGAGCTGGCTCAATTCACCTGTCATAATGGCAAAGTCACTGGCAAATAATTCTTCATCCGATTCGGTGGATTCTTTCAGGATATCCAAAGGTGTAATCCGCCGAAGTTGAAGATTGTCCTGCAAAACAAATGAAACTTTGCTGTTCCAAGTCATGGCCAGCTTAATCACCCGCTTTCCTGCGCGGATATGCCGCGTTGTTTCTTCGGCTTCCAAAACATGGCGGGTATATTTGACCGTTGCTTTCTCATCACTCATGCCTTGCAGTTCACAATCGCGATCAATCGTCAAAATGGATGGCAGGTCATCACCGGACAACCACCGCGTCATGGCCGAAGCAGGCGAAATTTGCGTATCCAGCGGCTCCAAAGCCAGATCATTCACTGATTTCAGCAGTACCTCAACAAATTCATCGGCTTTGTTGGGACTCGCCGTATCGATAACCAGCCGGTTATTGATGCCGTCAATCCAGGCATACGTCTTGTGCCGTTGTGTAAAGGCACGCGGCAACAACTCGATAATCGTTGCTTCCTTAATGTCTCTAACCTGTTTCTTGCCCGGTTTGTAGCCTTGCATTTGTTCAATTTGCGCAAGCCGGGATTTGGCATGTTGATTGATCACCCCGGCCGGCAATAATTTCTTTTCGACTCCCAATGCAACCAGCCACTGCTGGCCATAAGCATGCACAAAACTCTCTTTTTCCTCGCGCGGCACGACCCAGCCACGGCTTTGCATCTCCATTTGCATGCAGGATTGCAAGGCACGCTGCGAAAGTGCCTCCTCGAGACTATTCAGTGTTATATTTCCGCTGGCGATACGATATGCTTGTAAGTTTCTAAACCACATAATTTTACTCAATTAATCGATTGTATTTAGCAATTCTCATTGCATGAAAAAAGTTTACTCTGCCAACAATTTGATGGAAGCACAGATAGTACTTGATCTGCTCGAACACGCCTATATTCCGGCGCAATTATTTAACCAACACGCGCAAAGCGGCATGGGGGAAATACCCTTCACGCATGCCTACCCGGAAGTTTGGGTGATGCGTGACGAAGATTATGAGCGTGGCAAACTTGTGATTGAAGCCTACGAGAAAGCTCCGGTGGCGACAGGAACCGTACACTGCCCAGCTTGCGGTGAGGAAAATCCGGCGAATTTTCAGTTGTGCTGGAAATGCGGTTCCGGTCTGGAAATTGTTCTACACCCAACCAACGTGCCCGAGTAATGGTTACAATCCGGTTGCGCTAACTAGTAACGCAATCGCCTACTTTCATTCTAATTACCCATAAATATACCCATCCATGCTGCCATCGATAGAACAACGCCTCGCTATAGAACTCGCCGTAAAACTGACCCAAATTCTATCCACCGTTCAGTTATTGGACGAAGGCGCCACCGTGCCTTTTATCGCCCGCTATCGCAAAGAAGCCACCGGTGGACTGGATGACGTGCAACTGCGCTTACTGGAAGAACGCTTGCACAGTTTGCGCGAACTGGAAAAAAGGCGGCTTGCGATCATTTCGGCGATCGAAAAGCAAAACAAAATGACTCCGGAACTGCTCGATGCCATCACGCATACCGAAGACAAAGCCCATCTGGAAGATTTGTATCTGCCGTACCGCAAGAAACGCCGCACCAAGGCGCAAATGGCCCATGAAGCCGGTTTGCAGGCGTTGGCGGATTCATTGCTGAATAACCCGAGGCTCAATCCGGAAACCGAAGCGGCCAAATATCTTAAAGCGCCTTTCACTACCGAGGAAGGCGACAATCCCGGCGTCGCGGATGCTGCTGCCGCTTTGGAAGGCGCGCAGCATATCCTGATGGAACGTTTCGCCGAACAGGCGCCGTTACTCCAGACGCTGCGTGAATACTTGCGCACGCATGGCATCCTGACCGCCAAAGCCGCTAAGGACAAAAAAGACAGCGACACCAAATTCACCGATTACCATGATTATGCGGAGGCGATCAGCAAAATCCCGTCGCATCGCGCGCTGGCCTTGCTGCGCGGTGAGCGCGAAGCGGTTTTGAAGTTAAAGCTGCACTTGGATTCCGAAATCGAAGAAAAAACGCGCACGACCGCGCTCAACCCGTGCGAGTTATTAATTGCCCGGCAATTCAGCATCCACGATCAGAAACGCCCGGCCGATGCCTGGTTGATTGATACGGTTCGCGCGAGCTGGCGCACGAAAATCTTTGCGCATCTGGAAACCGAGTTCATGAGCAATCTGCAGGAACGCGCCGAAACCGAGGCGATTCAGGTGTTTGCACAAAACCTCAAAGCCCTGCTGCTCGCCCCGCCCGCCGGTCCGCGCGTCACCATCGGCCTCGATCCGGGGTTACGCACCGGCGTGAAAGTCGCGGTCGTGGATGCCACCGGAAAAGTATTGGTCACCACTACCATTTATCCGCACCCGCCGAGAAATGACTGGGATTCTGCGCTGCAGACGTTAAAGCAACTGGCCGAGCAACATCAAGCAACGCTGATTGCGATTGGTAACGGTACCGCATTTCGGGAAACCGATCATCTGGCGAAGGATCTGATTAAAAAATACCCGCAACTCAAACTCACTTCGATCATGGTATCCGAAGCCGGTGCTTCGGTGTATTCCGCTTCCGAACTTGCCTCCGAAGAATTGCCGGATCTGGACGTGTCGCTGCGCGGCGCCGTCTCGATTGCGCGCCGGTTGCAAGACCCTCTGGCTGAGCTGGTCAAAATTGACCCCAAATCGATTGGCGTCGGGCAATATCAGCATGATGTCGATCAGAACAAACTGGCGCGGTCACTCGATTCCGTCGTGGAAGACAGCGTCAACGCCATCGGCGTCGATGTGAATACCGCTTCTCCGGCTTTGCTGCGCTATGTCGCCGGTCTCAGCAGCAAAATCGCGCACAATATCGTCACGCTACGCAACGCCAAAGGCAGGTTCGCCAAGCGTACAGACTTGCTGAAAGTCCCCAGCCTGGGTGAAAAAACCTTTGAACAAGCCGCCGGATTCTTGCGCATTGCAAACGGCACGAACCCGCTGGATGCTTCCGCCGTGCACCCGGAATCGTACCCGCTGGTCGAGCAAATCCTCCGTGACGTCAGCCTGGATGTCAGTGGATTGATCGGCAATCAGCCGGTTCTGAAATCCATCCGCCCGGAAAAATACGCGAATGCGCAATTCGGCCTGCTGACCGTCAAAGACATTCTGCACGAACTCGAAAAACCCGGCCGCGACCCTCGCTCCACGTTTAAAACCGCTACCTTTAAGGAAGGCATCGAAACGATGAAGGACTTGCACCCCGGCATGGTGCTCGAAGGCGTGGTCACCAACGTCGCCGCGTTCGGCGCGTTTGTCGACATCGGCGTGCACCAGGATGGGCTCGTTCATATTTCCGCGTTGGCGGACAAGTTTGTCAAGGATCCGCATACGGTTGTCAAGGTAGGGCAAGTGGTTACCGTGAAAGTGCTGGAGGTCGATGAGAAGCGCAAGCGGATTGCGTTAACCATGCGGTTAAGCGATGGCGCAGTGACAAAACATTAGCACCGATTTCCCCGCGATTCACTTCGTGGCGGAAACTATCAGCCTTTATCATCCGGCTCAGATTCAAGCAACCAAGTTAAGTGCGCAGGAACTTGAATGTGCTCATCGCGTATGCGCCGCTTGATAAGTTGCAACTGAGCCCTTATCTCCATTAATCGTTTGGCTTGCTCGGCTGTCGGTTCTGCGCTTTCCCCCAGACGATTCGACAGGTTATTCAGGCTGCTCGCCAGAGCCGGGCCGTACGCGGCGAAGTTGTCTGCTGCCAATTGCTCGTAAATCGCCACCGCGCGCTCAATCGCCGCCAGTCCTTCCGCACGCCGCCCGGCATCACTCAGACGATTCGACAGGTTATTCAGACTCATCGCCAAATCCGGGCCGTACGCGGCAAAGTTGTCTGCTGCCAATTGCTCGTAAATCGCCACCGCGCGCTCAATCGCCGCCAATCCTTCCGCACGCCGCCCGGCATCACTCAGACGAACCGACAGGTTATTCAGGCTCGTCGCCAAATCCGGGCCGTACGCGGCAAAGTTGTCTGCTGCCAATTGCTCATAGATCGCCACCGCGCGCTCAATCGCCGCCAGTCCTTCCGCACGCCGCCCGGCATCACTCAGACGATTCGATAGGTTATTCAGGCTCAACGCCAGAGCCGGACCGTACGCGGCGAAGTTGTCTGCTGCCAATTGCTCGTAAATCGCCACCGCGCGCTCAATCGCCGCCAGTCCTTCCGCACGCCGCCCGGCATCACTCAGACGAACCGACAGGTTATTCAGGCTCATCGCCAGAGCCGGGCCGTACGCGGCGAAGTTGTCTGCTGCCAATTGCTCGTAAATCGC
>NZ_JAKFWH010000038.1 GCF_021731985.1 Nitrosomonas sp. | reverse complement strand
TAATCGTTGTAATAATAATTTGCTGAGTGCTTCCGAAATAACGGATTGCCGATTCGTTTTATCATGCCTTGCAGCCTGAGCAATCTCCACATGCGCATCAATCAAGTAGTGCATCGATTCCGCATGATGCGCTAAGTTAGCGACCTGACTATAGTGTGTCAGATAAGCATAGCGCGGTTGATAGTCCATAATGCGATCGATTGAAGCGTGGGCTGCTTCAGGATCAAATTGCACCGGTGAAGTGGTTGGAAATACAAATTCCAATCCATTGACATCGAATTCCCGGTACGAAACACCGAACGTATCCCCCGTGAAAAAAGACTGACTGCGTTCATCATAGATGCAATTATGGTGACGTGCATGACCAGGCGTGTCGAGAAACAGTAATGTGCGGCCATTAAGATCAATTCGGCTTTCATCGGGCGCTTCAATAATCCGGTTCGCGTCAATCGGATAAATCTCGCCATACACGCGCCTAAATTCTGCTTCCCCATAGACGCCTATTGCGCCAGCGACCAGCCTAGCAGGATTTGCCATATGACTCGCACCGCGTGGATGAACAACCAATTTTGCATTTGGGAATAGACGCATACATTCACTGGCACCACCGGCATGATCAAGATGAATATGCGTCAATATGATGTAAGCAACAGCTTCAATGGCAATATTCTTGTGTTTGAGCGATTCGATGACACCAGGAATGGAAAAAGATGTGCCGGTATCAACCAGTGCCGCAGCACCTTTTTCAACGATGAGATGAATAGCCGCCCGCCTGGGACGGTGAAATTGTGCATCAATGGAACTGATGCCGTGTTCATAATCAATAACAAGTGGTAATGACATATTTTTCCGGATTTATTCGCAAGCTTTCAATACGACTGATACTACTCAATGTTATTAGGAAGGATGCTTTAATTGTTCAAGGATGGCTGGATTTTCCAAAGTAGAAATATCCTGAGTTATTTCCTCACCTTTGGCGAGTGTGCGTAATAATCGGCGCATGATTTTACCAGATCGCGTCTTAGGCAGATTTTCTCCAAAGCGGATTTCATCCGGTTTGGCAATCGGGCCGATCTCCTGTGCTACCCAGTCACGCAAAGTATTAGTGATTTGAACCACTTCTTCGCCATGCGGGTACTTTCCCTTCAGCACAACAAAAGCAATCACCGATTCACCTTTAATTTCATGCGGCTTGCCGACAACAGCTGCTTCTGCAACCAAGGGATTGGCAACCAAAGCCGATTCAATTTCCATCGTTCCTAACCGGTGTCCGGAAACATTCAAAACATCATCAATCCGTCCCATAATCCAGAAATAACCATCCGTATCACGGTATGCCGAATCTCCCGCAAGGTAATATTTTCCCTGACCCATATCTTCCGGGAAATAAGTTTTCTTGAAGCGTTCCGGATCACCCCAGAGCGTGCGGATTTGTGAAGGAAAAGGCTTTTTAATCACCAAGAAACCGCCTTTGCCATTTTCTACATCGTGACCTGCTTCATCGACAATAGCCGCGAAAATTCCCGGTAATGGAAAAGTACAGGAACCCGGTTTCAGCGCAACCGCGCCTGGCATCGGCGCAATCATATGGCAACCGGTTTCTGTCTGCCACCAGGTATCCACGATGGGGCAGCGGGATTGACCTATTTTTTCATAGAACCATATCCAGGCCTCAGGATTAATCGGTTCACCAACTGAACCCAATAAGCGTAACGAGGATAAGTCATATTGCGCGGGCAAATCCGCTCCCAGTTTAATTAACGAACGAATTGCGGTCGGTGCGGTATAGAATGTGGTTACGCGATGTTTCTGGATTATTTCCCAGAAGCGCCCGGCATGCGGATAAGTCGGAATTCCCTCGAATATCACCTGCGTAGCACCCATAGCCAGAGGCCCGTAGGTGACGTAACTATGGCCAGTAATCCAGCCAACATCCGCAGTACACCAGAATATATCGGATGGTTTGTAATCAAAGATCCACTGCATACTCAGCTTGGTTCCGAGTAAATAACCGGCGCTGGAATGCTGAACTCCCTTGGGCTTACCCGTTGATCCTGAGGTATATAATGTAAAAAGTGGGTGCTCTGCATTAACCCATTCCGGCTCGCACTGGGTACTGACGCCTTGCGTGATTTCGTGCCACCAGACATCGCGTTCTGGATTAAAAGGTATGTCGCTGCCAGTACGTTGATAAACCACAACCAGCTTTACCGATGTCGTGTCATGCAGGCTCATAGCTTCATCAACGGTTGCTTTGAGCGGATTGTGTTTACCACCGCGCACCTGCTCATCGGCCGTAATGATTGCTACTGCACCGGCATCTAGAATGCGCTCATGCAAACTTTTAGCAGAAAAACCGCCAAATACTACCGAATGAATTGCACCAATGCGTGCACAGGCTTGCATGGCGACAACAGCTTCAATCCGCATAGGCATATAAATAATGACACGGTCGTCTTTTTGGATATTTTGTGATTTCAGCGCATTGGCAAGCTGGCAAACACGCTGATGGAGATCACGATAGGTCGACTGAATGACTTCACCATCATCGGCTTCAAAAATAATAGCAATCTTATCCGCTTGTGTTGCCAGGTGACGATCCAGGCAGTTATACGAGACATTTAATTCACCATCATTGAACCACTGATAGAGCGGCGGAGTCCGATCATCCAGTATTTGCGTAAAAGGTTTATGCCAGAGAATCTGTTCTTTAGCTTGTTTTGCCCAGAAGCTCTGATAATCCAGCTCGGCTTCTGCACACAAAGCCTGATAGGCTTGAAGGCTGGGTATATTTGCTTTTCTGGTGAATTCATCAGAAGGCGGAAATATGCGTGTTTCATTTAAAATTGATTCAATGGCTGACATGAAACTCTCCGGAATTCTTTTATTCTGTACACTTGAGAAAGATTGTATCATTGGCTTCGCGCGTCATTTGCACTTCTTATTTCTGGAAGGTGAATTTGCGCTCAGAAAATCTGCAAGCAGCCTGACGCGGATAGAGTCAGAAAGTTTATAAAATCGCTAAGGTATTACATTCAGCGAAGTTTATGTTTCCTATTTTATAAATTTTTGTTAAAATGAGACCGATAGATTCGATGGGCTTTTTCAGCCCATTTTTTATTTGTGGCGGAGCTATGGCACTGGAAGAATTATTGGAATCAACTCTGCAAGGATTGGGTTATGAGTTGGTCGAAGTGGAACGATTAGCACACAACAAATTATTAAGAATATTTGTGGATAAAGAAGGTGGCATCAATATTGATGACTGCGTGGCTATCAGCAATCATCTGAGCCGGTTGTTTGCAGTTGAAAACATTGATTTTGGCCGACTGGAAGTTTCATCACCAGGATTAGATAGACCTTTACGGAAAGAAGCTGATTTTCTCCGCTTTAACGGTGAAACAGTTAAATTAAAGCTGCGTGTTCCTATACAGGGACAGAGAAATTTTGTGGGAGTTTTACGGGAAACGAATAATGGCATAATCAAAATCGAAGTCGAAGGGAAATTGTTAGACCTTGAATTGAGTAACCTTGGAAAAGCCCGTTTGGTTCCAAAATTGTAGGTATATAAAGATTTGGCTGGAGGACTATGAGCCGCGAAATTTTACTGTTGGTCGATGCATTGGCACGTGAAAAATCTGTTGAAAAGGAAGTTGTTTTCATAGCATTGGAGCTTGCATTAGCATCCGCCACAAAAAGACGGTTTCAGGAGGATATTGAAACACATGTTTCAATTGACCGATTAACAGGAAGTCATCAATCTTTCCGCCGATGGCTGGTTGTAGAAGATGGCGCCGTGGAAGACCCTGCGCGCCAAATTTCATTGAGTGATGCTTTAACAACTGATGCAGATATTCAGGTCGGCGATCATGTTGAAAAATTACTCGAGCCAATTGAATTTGGACGTATTGGAGCACAAGCAGCAAAACAGGTAATATTCCAGAAAATACGGGATGCCGAACGTGAGCAAACATTGAATGATTTTCTCGAAAGAGAGGATTATCTGATTAACGGCACGATCAAACGGATGGAACGCGGCAATGCTCTTATTGAATCCGGAAAAATTGAAGCTGAATTGCCGCGTGACCAGATGATACCGAAAGAAAACTTGCGCGTGGGTGATCGAGTCCGCGCTTATTTGTATAAAGTGGATCGCGCTGCCAGAGGACCACAATTAAAGCTTTCACGCATTTCTCCTGAATTTCTGATGAAATTGTTTGAGCTGGAAGTGCCCGAGATTGAGGAAGGCTTGCTGGAGATCAAAGCGGCAACGCGAGATCCCGGATCACGTGCTAAAATTGCTGTTAAATCAAATGATCAACGCGTTGACCCTATTGGTACTTGTGTCGGCATGCGTGGATCCAGAGTACAGGCAGTTATTAGCGAACTGGCTGGTGAGCGCGTTGATATCGTATTGTGGTCGGATGATCCCGCGACTTTTATTATTAATGCATTGGCACCTGCAGAAATCAGCAGCATTATGGTCGATGAAGAAAAGCACAGTATGGACATCGTGGTGGATGATGACAATCTCGCACAAGCAATCGGCCGGGGCGGACAAAATGTACGATTAGCTTCCGAACTAACAGGTTGGGAGTTAAACATCATGACGATAGAGGAATCTAAAGTCAAACATGAACAAGAATCATCGTTAATTTGTCAACTTTTCATGCAAAAACTGGATGTTGATGAAGAAATCGCGGAGATACTTGTGCAGGAAGGCTTTGTCACATTGGAAGAAGTAGCTTATGTTCCTCTCAATGAGATGTTGGAAATCGAGTCACTAGATGAAGAAACAGTCAATGAAATTCGTAATCGAGCCCGTAATGTATTGCTAACGGATGCCATAGCCAAAGAAGAGAAAGTAGAGCATAGCGCTGAAGATTTGCTTGCATTAGAAGGAATGGATATTAATATCGTCCGCGAACTGGCATCAAAAGGTATTAATACGCAAGCTGACTTGGCTGATTTGGCCACTGATGACTTGGTCGAGATGACAGGTATCGATATTGAACGTGCAAATCAGCTAATTATGAAAGCACGTGAACCATGGTTTACTTGATTTAAATCATCGGATGATAATAGCGTAGCAGTAATTATTTATTTTGATGAGTATCTGCTTGTAGTTTTGATTGCTGAAGGGTTATAAATGGCTCAAATGAGTGTGGAACAATTTGCTAATGAACTGGGCTTGCTGCCAGCAGTCCTGCTGGAGCAACTTAAAGCTGCTGGCGTGAAGAAAGTGTTGACAGAAGACAGTTTGACGGAGCAAGATAAAGCTCAATTGCTTGATTATCTGAGAAAAACCCATGGAACCACTGAGATTAAAAGTAAAGTTACTTTAACCCGCCGTCAAACTTCCGAGATCCGGAAATCGGACAGCACGGGACGAGCACGAACCATTCAAGTGGAAGTTAGAAAAAGACGTGTCCTGACCCAGCCAACTCCTGGAGACTCAGAACCCGCCGCCCCGATAGCAATCAAGTCACCGGATGTCACTAGCCAGCAACCGGTTAGAGAGCCCGTAATTGACGCAGAACAATTAGCGCTACGAAGTGAAGAAGCAAGAAAACAGGCAGAACTGATTGCACGTCAAGTTGAAGAAATTAAACAAAAAAAGGCACGCAAGAAAACCGAAATCACGGATGAGATAAAGCAAACGGAAGAAGAGTCGAAAGGAATTGCTGGTGAAGCATCCGCACTGGAAAAACAGGTACCGCAAATATCTGCAGAATCCGCTGATGCTACACAATCGGAAGCCGACAAAAAACTTGAACCTGATCAGCAAACAGAAGCGCAATCACATCCCGGATCTACTGATGGAACACTGCATAAGCCTATTGTAAAGCCCGAAGAAAAAGCAGATAAGAAAAAGAAACAAGCCAAACAGCAAGTTGTCTGGAAAGATGAAAACACCAAAAAACGCGGTGTTAAAACCCGTGGCGATCTTTCTGCCGGTCAAGGCTGGCGAACACGTAGAGACAAGCATAGCAAACCAACACAGGTAGATGACCAGAATATTCATGGTTTTTCTGCACCGACAGAACCCATCGTACGTGAGATCATGGTACCCGAAACAATTTCTGTGAGCGCACTTGCACAGAAAATGTCGGTTAAAGCAGCCGATGTCATTAAGGTACTGATGAAAATGGGTAGTATGGTGACAATTAACCAAATGCTGGATCAAGATACTGGCATGATTGTTGTTGAAGAGATGGGACATATTGCAAAACATGCTGAGTTGGATAATCCAGAGACTTTCCTAGTAGACCGCGAAACATCTGATGTTGAAGTAGAATTGGCTCCACGTGCCCCTGTGGTAACAGTAATGGGACATGTCGATCATGGTAAAACGTCTTTATTGGATTACATCCGCCGTACCCGTGTTGCCGGCGGTGAAGCAGGCGGCATAACCCAACATATCGGTGCTTATCATGTAGAAACAGATCATGGCATGATTACCTTTTTGGATACACCTGGGCACGAAGCATTTACCGCAATGCGTGCGCGTGGAACAAAAATTACTGATATCGTCATTCTTGTAGTGGCTGCCGATGATGGCGTTATGCCCCAAACGATTGAAGCAATTCATCATGCAAAAGCAGCAAAAATTCCTATTATCGTGGTGGTGAATAAAATAGATAAACCAGAAGCGAATGCTGAACGAATCCGGCATGAACTGGTTGCCCATGCTGTGGTTCCGGAAGATTGGGGTGGAGATACGATGTTCGTAGAAGTATCAGCCAAGACCGGTCAAGGTGTAGATTCTTTACTGGAAAGCATATTGCTGCAAGCTGAAGTATTAGAACTAAAAGCACCCATCAACACACCGGCCAAAGGTGTTGTGATTGAATCCCGTTTGGATAAAGGCCGTGGCCCAGTAGCAACCATTCTGGTGCAATCAGGAATCCTAAAGCGTGGAGATGTCTTATTGGCTGGCGCAGTTTTTGGCAAGGTAAGAGCCATGAATGATGAAAATGGCAAATCTATCAAACAGGCAGGAACATCGATTCCAGTTGAAATTCAGGGTTTATCCGAAGTACCTGAATCGGGCGAATTTGTGTTTGTACTGGACGATGAACGCAAGGCGCGAGAAATTGCCTTATTCCGTCAAGGAAAATATCGCGATGTAAAATTTGCCAAGCAACATGCCGCGAAACTTGAAAACGTTTTTGACCAACAAGCCGATGTTAAGGTCCTTGCTTTGATTATTAAAGCCGATGTGCAAGGCTCCTGTGAAGCATTAGCGTATGCATTGCACAAACTCGCAACGGATGAAGTAAAAGTAAATATCATCCACAGTGGCGTAGGTGCGATTATTGAATCCGATGTTAATTTATCCCTGGCATCAAAAGCCGTTATTATTGGCTTCAACGTCCGTGCAGATGCCAGTGCACGTAAGTTAATCGCATCGAGCGGTGTTGATGTGCGTTACTACAACATCATTTATGAAGCGGTGGATGAAATTAAAGCAGCGCTCTCTGGGATGATGTCGCCGGATCGTAAGGAAAGCATACAAGGTTTGGTTGAAATTCGTGAAATTTATCGCATTCCTAAGGTTGGCATCGTGGCAGGATGTTATGTATCAGAGGGCATCGTTAAAAGAAATTCATTAATCCGAGTGTTACGCGATGGCTTGGTTATACACAGTTGTGAATTGGACTCATTGAAGCGCTTTAAGGACGATGTCAAGGAAGTCAGAGAAGGATTTGAGTGTGGATTGTCTCTAAAAAACTATAATGATATTCAGCTGGGAGACCAATTGGAAGCTTATGAAATTGTTGAAACAGCGCGGTTTCTGTAGTCGCCGCTTTAATCAACACAACTTCCCATGCCCAGAGACTATTCCCGAACATTACGTATTGCGGACCAGATACAGCGAGAATTAGCCGATCTGTTACAACATGAAATCAAAGATCCGCGTGTCGGGAAAATCACATTGACTGCAGTTGAAGTGACTCGTGATTATAGTCATGCCAAAGTTTTTTATACCACTTTAGGCAACAAAGAAGAAAATTTCTTAGTGGAAAAAGGTTTGGAACATGCGAAAGGTTTCTTACGCTCAAACTTATCGCACCGGATGAAACTAAGAATTGTCCCGCAATTACATTTTATTTATGACGAATCCGTCGAACGGGGCGTTCGGCTGTCAAAATTGATCGACGAAGCAATAGCCCAAGAACAAATACCGCATCAAACAGATTCAGACTCCGAAAAATCATAATATAAAGCCTGCATGTTGCACGCTGAAATTCCACTGCGCAGCCCGATTAAACCTGTTAAACGCACTATTAACGGCGTTCTATTATTGGATAAGCCTTATGGCATCTCATCCAACAAAGCAGTGCAAATCGTAAAACGAGTTTTCTCCGCTGCTAAATGCGGTCATACCGGCACACTGGATCCCATGGCAACCGGATTACTACCCCTTTGCCTGGGGGAAGCGACCAAATTTTCCTCAGTATTATTAGGCGCCAATAAAGCCTATGAAGCTACCTTGCGGCTTGGTTTTCTGAGCACAACAGGCGACGCGGAAGGCGAAATCACCCAACTCGTGCCCCAAGCTGGAAATCCAACCTTGCCACAGTGTGAGCAAGTACTTCAACGCTTCATCGGAAAAACCATGCAAGTCCCTCCCATGTACAGCGCGCTGAAACATCAAGGAAAACCCTTGTACGTTTATGCAAGAAATGGCAAAAACATTGAACGCCCAGCACGTGAGATCGTCATTCATGACATACAAATCAAGTCATTGATAGGCAATGAATTGCAGTTAAGTATTCACTGCGGCACCGGTACCTATATCCGGACTTTGGCGGAAGATATTGGCAGCGCACTCGGATGTGGCAGCGCTTATCTGACTCAATTACGACGCACCGCTATCGATCGTTTTGATTTGTCTCAAGCGCAAGTTTTGTCGACATTGGAAGACATGAATGCCCATGAGCAAGATGCATATTTGCTGCCCATCGATTGCTTATTACAAGAATTCCTGGCAGTCATTCTGGATGAACAGGCAGCACTGCATATCGTGCAGGGGCAAATTGTCGCCAGTCCTTCCGATATCCACCATATGCCGGAAGGTAATACCGTGCGTTTATATGATCACCAGCAACAATTCTTAGGGCTCGGTGAAGTTACCAGTGAACAAAAAATAGCCGCGAAACGCATGTTAGCAAGTTCTCAGTTGCTTAAAGCAGCTGTGTGATAAATTCTCTTTTAAAATAACTCGCTTCACCTCAATCTCATGGATATTGCGCATTGTTATCTTGCACGAAACATAAAATAAGCTGCACCCACCATACACAACGCGGCCCACAGATAATCCAGTTTTAATGGTTCTTTTAAATACAACAACGCAAAGGATACAAAAACAGTCAGTGTAATGACTTCCTGCAATATTTTGAGCTGCGCGACAGACAGCACAGTAAAGCCAATCCGGTTAACAGGAGGATGGTTTGCCAAATTTCGCGCATGGTATATAAAGTATCTTGCAGTTAAGAATCCAGAATCAAACCCCCAGCTCCCCCCAAATCGTATCCACTCGTTTCTTAATCTCATCAGTCATCGCAATCGGTGTCCCCCACTCCCGGTTCGTCTCGCCCGGAAATTTGTTGGTCGCATCCAGCCCCATCTTGCCACCCAATCCTGAGATCGGGCTGGCAAAATCCAGGTAATCGATCGGCGTATTCTCAACAAGCAACGTATCCCGTACCGGATCAACCCGGGTGGTGATCGCCCAGATCACTTCTTTCCAGTCGCGCACGTTGATATCGTCGTCGGTGACAATAATGAATTTGGTATACATAAATTGACGCAAAAAGCTCCAGATACCAAACATCACACGTTTACTATGCCCGGCATACTGTTTTTTCATACTCACGACCGCCATGCGGTACGAGCATCCTTCCGGCGGCAGATAAAAATCGGTGATTTCTGGAAATTGTTTTTGCAATAGCGGCACGAACACTTCATTCAACGCAACACCGAGAATCGCCGGTTCATCCGGCGGCTTGCCGGTGTAAGTGGAATGATAAATCGGGTTGCGCCGCATGGTAATACGGTCGATGGTAAATACCGGGAAAGTTTCCTGCTCATTATAGTAACCGGTATGGTCGCCATACGGGCCTTCCAGCGCGGTCTCATTGGGATGAATGGCGCCTTCCAAAACTATTTCCGCGCTTGCCGGCACTTGCAGGTCATTGCCGATACATTTGATCACTTCGGTTTTGGCGCCGCGCAACAAACCGGCAAACTGGTATTCGCTCAACGTATCCGGCACCGGCGTCACAGCGCCAAGGATAGTCGCCGGATCAGCGCCTAAAGCAACCGCCAGCGGATACGGTTTGCCGGGATTGGCCAGTGTAAATTCACGAAAATCCAGCGCCCCACCGCGGTGCGCCAGCCAACGCATAATGACTTTATTGGGACCAATAACCTGCTGGCGGTAAATGCCTAAATTCTGCCGGGTTTTGTTCGGACCCCGAGTCACCGTCAAGCCCCATGTGATCAGCGGCGCAACATCACCGGGCCAGCAGGTTTGAATCGGGATCCGGCTCAGATCGACGTCATTGCCTTCCCAAACAATCTCCTGGCACGGCGCACTGCTCAGTTCTTTCGGCGCCATATTCAATACTTGCTTCAATACCGGCAATTTATCCCAGGCGTCTTTCAGCCCTTTCGGCGGATCGGGTTCTTTTAAGTAGGCCAATAATTTACCCACTTCGCGCAATGCCTCGACCGATTCCTGCCCCATGCCCAATGCCACCCGCTTTGGTGTTCCGAACAAATTACCCAGTACCGGCATGGAATGTCCCTTTGGATGCTCAAAGAGTACCGCCGGGCCTTGTGCTTTCAGGATACGGTCACAGATTTCCGTCATTTCTAATGCCGGATCAATTTCCGTTTGAATGCGTTTGAGTTCACCCATAGCTTCCAGTTGCGCGATAAAATCCCGCAGGTCTTTATATTGCATTGATTGAATCCTTAATGCGGAAAAATGAAGAAATCGAGCACAATCCCGGCAAACACCACCATCCCCACCCAATTATTATGCAGGAATGCTTTAAAACACAGCACCCGGTCGCGGTTACGGATCAGCGTGTATTGATAGATGATAAGTCCCGTTGCCCCCATCAATCCGGCGTAATAAGCCAGATTCATTTGCTGCAACTGCCCGATAATCAGCATGATCGCAATGAAACAGGCATGACACACCATCACGCCCAACACATCAAAGCGTCCAAAAGTAATCGCAGAAGTTTGGATACCGATTTTCAAATCATCCGGCTTATCGACGATGGCATACGCCGTGTCATACGCAATCACCCAAAACAAATTGGCCAGCATCAGAATCCAGATGATTGGCGGCAAGCTATCGGTTTGCGCGGCAAAAGCCATCGGGATGCCGAAGCTGAATGCAATCCCCAGATAGGCCTGCGGCATGGCAAAAAATCGCTTGGTAAACGGATACGTTCCGGCCAGGAATAATGCGGGTACCGAGAGCAGAATGGTCAATTGATTCAAAGGCAGAATCAGCAAAAATGCACAAATACTCAATCCGGCAGCCAGCAATAAAGCTTCTTTGGAACTGACCCGACCGGACGCCATCGGGCGATTCTTGGTGCGTTCGACATGCGGATCGATTTTACGGTCGGCATAGTCATTGATAACACAACCCGCCGAGCGCATCAGTATCGTACCCAGAACAAAAATGATTAAAATTTGCCAATCGGGCAATCCCTGCGCGGCAAACCATAAGCCCCACAACATCGGCCACAACAGCAGCAAAATGCCAATCGGCTTATCCAGCCGCATCAATTGCACGTAAATTTTAATTCGATCTGCCATGCTCATAACGGTAAATCCAGAATCGCCGGTAAAAATACTTCAGTCACTAAAATCGATTGTCCGTGCAACGTAAACAATGAGCGCCGCGCCCACAGATTCGCCGGTTTCTCTGGCAAACGAGTACAAGCGCGATCATAAAGAAAATGGCCGCGACTGACTTTTTTAAACTCTAGCGGTGTGCGCTTGATTCTTGGATTGGTAAACAAAACCGTCCCCAACGATTTATTGCCCAGCCCGCTCAGACCCCGCCATGCACCGCGTAAATTCTTGTGTGCCACCACCGAGTGCGCAAACACCACCGGCGTATCACCACAATACAGATACACTTCGCGCACCATGGCTAATTCATTAGCACGCAACCCCATCACATCCAATTCATCCCCATAAACCCTACTCAGTGATTGAAACACGCGTTTTACGCAAAATTTATCACAGCGGTCCTGTATGCGTCGCGTCAAAGACCCGCGATCCTGTAACCAGCTACGTTGGCGATACGAAATAGATGTTAGCGCAGAATACCATGCCAGCGGATGCGCTTCGTTCATCGCGAGAAAGCTATAAAATGGAATGGTTGCATGCTAGAAATTCTTAAACTGAGATCCGGCAAAGTTATTTTGAGAATTGATGGAACGGGATTATACAATACTCTCAGAACGTGAATTGCAAAACCCGGGTAATAGAAATCAGCTGCTGTATCGTAATTAACCTCTTACTGTTGTGACCAAAGCTAACGAGTCTGCTGGGTTGCCGATTTACCCTGGGTTTTATAAACTACCAGGCTAGTGTTTTTAATTGCATTATGGATAGTTTAGCGTTCCACACATCGCATCCATGATAAAGTTTCACATTGCATCAATCGCGAGTGTAATTTCTGTTATCATGATTTATCCTAATAATTCAATTCATTACGATAAGAGCATATGAGAAGCTATAGTTTAATCTTGCTATTAATTGCGATACTTCTACTTTTTATCGGCTGTGCACACGACACTGATCGCCAAAAGGATAAACAAAAAGCTGCTTTCAAACGAAGCTTAGAAGAAAATACCTATCAATGCAGAAAGAGCATCGAGGCGGCAGAACTCTCTAATGTTAAAAGCAAAATCCTCTGGGTATCTGGACTTAGCGAACCCACCGCGGCAATGCAATCTGACGAGAGTTTCATCCAGGAAAAAGAAAAGTCAGAAATCGAGATGCTCTATAAAATTATAGATTTCTGCCAGAATATGTATCGCAGTACTATTACATTATTTATAAATACGGAATACGGCGATCAATTCAAAAAACACCTGCATGCAAAATATAGCAACCTAAACGATCTTAATGATGGCAAGATTGCCTATGGTGCCTATAATCGCCAAGAAGCTGAGTTGAGTCAACAACTAATCAGGGATTTACAATTTCTGGATGAGCGATACCGATCCCAAGCCATGCAGCAACGTGCACTGGAGGCACCCGCTGATTTTCAACGGTCTTCTAATTTCTTACCTCCTATATTTACGCAATACCTACTCTTTGAGCTTATCGCAGGGGCGCTGCTTATCTTGTAAACTCCCTATTCAACAATCAAGTGCACCACCGTATCCTAAGTATCATTAACTAGCTGGATAACAGAGGTGCAACATGGCATACACTACTCCCATCTGAATAAAGCAGAAAGAACCCTAATCAAAGACTGGCGAATTCAAGTTTGAAGTGCAACTTTGACAGTTGCTTGGTATAACTTACCGCCAGTCCAAAGAATCCCTCATGAGGGGTTATAAATCCAAGTACTTTGCGTGGACGGCGCATTTCTTATACCAGTTAATAATGTTTACTCCAAAGATAACACCAGCTTCTTACCCAATGCTGCAGCGGCCTTATCAAGCTGCTTCAGTGTTGCCCAGTGATGAGGATCTTCCAAACGCTGCGCGGCTGGCCAGGATGTTTCAAGCGCTCTCGCAATCTCAGCGAGAGACCTATCACCGCGCGCCCATCGAACCAAAAGGGCGGACTGTATTTTAACGTCAGGCGCGATGTAATAAGCATCTTTGACGTTTTCTGATGGAAGCGGAATATCCTTGCCATCCTCAAGATATATTTCCAGCATTCCTGATAACACTTCTGAGCCGTTGAATAGGCATTCTTCAACTGTTTCTCCTTCAGTGAAAATTTCAGGCATATCAACAAATTTCACGCAGAAACCAGAAGGCTCCTGAGGGTCAAATATAGCTGGATAACGTGTATTCATTTTAGTTTTACTCCTGTTTCTTTTTCGATTGAATGGAATGTTCCAGGTTTTACATCACGCGATCCATGCACAGGGACAGGAACTAATTTCCCATCTTTTTTCATCATGTGATGGCTGCCATTAACCCTTTCAAGTTTCCATCCTTCAGATTCCAGTCTTTTGATAATTTGTTTGCCATTCATGATGGACACAATGATATATCATAATAGATATATATTCAAGTAAATCTGTGCCAGTAACTGCACACGCATCTACTCACTTTGGTTGCATTGACTGATTATATGCAAAAACCCTGTCCGACAACCTGCAACCGATTTCTTTTTATCATCAATAGAAACTTCACGACCATTCCTACTCGCAAACACTCGGCTTTTTCACTCGATTAGCGCACACCAGCTCGCTGTTCGCATTCACATCAAAATATCATTCTCAGGCTTAAGTGCCTCCGGCCGATCCGGGCTATTAATCAGTTCAAGCAAATTGATTTCGATATTTCGCGAAATCGCGGTCAGTGGCAGATCGTTTGGCTGCAAGTCAAACGGATTTTCAATTTCATCGCCGATGGCATCCAGTTCAAAAAACGCATAAGAAATCAACAGTACAACAATCGGTGTCAGCACGCCGGTTGTTTCAACCAACCCAAACGGGAGGGACAGACAATAGGAAGCCACGATGCGGTGGATCAATACGGAATAACTGAACGGTATCGGGGTATTTTTAATGCGCTCGCAGGCACCGAGGATATTGGTCAGTTCATTGAGCTGAGCGTCCATAAATGGAAAACTACGTTCATTCAACCAACGTTGATTGCGAGCGAAGGCCAGATCACGCCCCAATTGCTGCAGAATCGCAAGCGGCCGGTGCTTGGATTCAACAACGCTGGCCCAATCTTCGGGCGGTAGAAATTTTTTTATTTCCTCTGCGGGATCTTCATTACGCAAGTGACAGCGCAATGCATGCGCATACGCAATCAAGCGTTTGACAAAAACTTCCCGGAAATGCTGCACTTCCTCGGCATCATGGGAAGAATCAATCACAAAGCAAGCTTGGCGTGTCAGGCTGCGTGACGTGTTAACTAATGCCCCCCAAAGTTTGCGACCTTCCCAGAATTTATCGTAGGAGGCGTTGTTGCGAAAACCGAGGAAAATACCTAATGCAACGCCAACCAAAGTAAACGGCGTTGTCGTGAGTGTATATTCTTCGATGTGGTAGTACAGCTCGACGTAAGTAACGACAACCGCGACGACCGTCACCGTGAGAATCCGCGGCCACGTTTCCATAAAGCTACTGCCTCTAAAATGAAACAGCAGCCGCACCCATGCAACTTTATCTTTAACAATCACGTCAGTAACAATTCCTTATTGATTGGTTCATCTTACTCGTGCTCAGATAATCAGCAACCGTTGACAGATCATCATCCCTTGGATTTTTCTGAAGATTTATACCCGTAAATACTCAGTTTTATCCCCCAACCAGCGTTCGATATGCCGTTGCGCCAAATCGGGATAGTCATTAAGCATTTCATTTGCCGTGGCCTGCGCCGCTGCGAGTAATTCGCCATCTTGTTCCAGATCGGCGAATCGCAACATCGGCACCCCGCTCTGACGCGCACCGAGGAATTCGCCGGGACCTCTTAACTGCAAATCTTGACGAGCGATTTCAAAACCATCCGTGTGTTCAAAAATGATTTTGAGCCGCTTGCGGGCAATTTCCGATAAAGGCTGCTGAAATAACAGAATACAAATGCTGGCCTCCGATCCGCGCCCGACACGGCCGCGCAATTGATGCAATTGCGACAATCCCATGCGCTCGGCATTTTCAATCACCATCAGCGATGCATTCGGCACATCCACGCCCACTTCGATTACTGTCGTGGCGACTAATAATTGAATTTCTCCTTGCTTAAACGATGCCATCACTGCGGTTTTCTCCTGGGTGGCTAAACGCCCATGTACCAAACCGACACTTAAATCCGGAAATATTTGGCTCAAGCTTTCATAGGTTTCCATCGCTGTTTGCAGTTGCAAGGTTTCTGATTCTTCGATCAGCGGACACACCCAATATACTTGTTTGCCCTGCTGGCAAGCATGCTGAATGCGCATGATGATTTCATCACGGCGATTGTCTGCGATTAATTTGGTCACGATCGGCGCCCTACCTGGAGGAAGCTCATCAATGATCGACACATCCAGGTCGGCAAAATAACTCATCGACAACGTGCGCGGAATCGGTGTGGCGCTCATCATTAATTGATGCGGTACCGTATTGGGTAGCGCGCCCTTCATACGCAACGCCAAGCGCTGGTGCACGCCAAACCGGTGCTGCTCATCAATGATCGCCAGCCCCAATTGATGAAATATCACTTGATCCTGGAACAAGGCATGCGTGCCCACCGCAAGCTGCGCAGCACCCAGTGCGATATCATCCAATGCCGCTTGCTTTTGTTTCTTCTTTTGGCTGCCGGATAACCAAACAACTCTTATCCCTAATGGATCAAACCAAGCCGATAATTTCTGGAAATGCTGTTCGGCAAGGATTTCGGTCGGTGCCATCAGTGCCGCCTGGAAACCATTCTCAATCGCTTGCAAGGCAGCCAATGCAGCCACGATTGTTTTGCCGCTGCCGACATCGCCTTGTAACAAGCGCTGCATGGGATGGGCGGCAGCCAGATCTCGGCTGATTTCAGCGGATACTTTGATTTGTGCAGCCGTCAGTTCAAACGCAAGCTGCTTGAGCAGCGCTTTTGCCAGCTTATTTTTTTGCGCCAGCACCGGAGCGGCATGGCTGCGCCGCTGCCGGTAGTGTAAGTGCATCGATAATTGCTGCGCCAGCAACTCATCAAACTTAATACGCTGCCATGCCGGATGCGTACGCGCTTGCAAAGCTTCTACCGAAACATCGGGAGGCGGATTATGCAAGCACATCACACTCTCCTGTAAGCCTGTCAGCCGGTATTTTTGGATGATCTTTTCAGGTAACGTCTCGGTCAAAGTTTGTGTTTTTTGTGCATCTTGCAAAACTTGCCCGATCAGCTTGCCTAAAATCTTCTGTGTCAGTCCCGCCGTGATGGGATAAACCGGTGTCATCGATTCGGCCAGAGACTCGCTTTCACGAACGATGCGACATTTGGGATGCACCATTTCCGCACCAAAGAAACCCGTGCGAATCTCACCCAGCAGCCGCACACGCTTCCCGACTGCATAGGTTTTTATCTGACTGCCGTAGAAATTCAGAAAGCGCATGACCAAGATGCCACTGCTGTCTTCAATCTGGCAAACCAATTGTCGCCTGGGACGAATCACCACTTCGTTATGAATAATCACACCTTCGACCTGCACCACCTGCCCTGGCGGCGCATCACTGATTGGATACAAATGCGTTTCATCTTCGTAACGAATCGGCAGGTGCAGAATCAAATCCAGTTCATTGTGAATACCCAAACGGGACAATTTTTCCTGCACATTGGCACTAACAATCATTGCGCTATCGGGTCATGCGACAGTCGACGATTATTTCAATATCTACGGTTGTAAAACCATAACCGCATCCATTTCCACCAACGCACCCCGTGGCAACGCTTTGACACCGACTGCTGCACGTGCGGGGTAAGGCTGAGTAAAATAGCCGGCCATGATCTCATTAACCAGTGCAAAATTATCCAAGTCTGTCAGGAATATATTTAATTTCACAATGTCACTTAAGCTACCGCCACTGGCTGTTGCCACAGCTTTCAGGTTTAAAAATACCTGCTGAATTTGTGCATCAATTCCGATTACCATCTGCATACTCACTGCATCCAACCCAATCTGACCGGATAAATAAACCGTATCGCCGCCACTGACCCGAACTGCCTGTGAATAGGTACCGATTGCTTGCGGCGCATCTGCGGTTTGGATGATTTGCTTACTCATTTTTTCTCCTGATGAATTTATTGAATACTTTTTTGTTATAGTAGGTACTACTGAACAAAGCCTTCAACGCTTTATTACGCTATGATGCAGTGAACTTGAGCGCATTTCAACCGGTTAATTCCTGTTTGTCTGCATAGCATCCCCTCGGACAAGCATTTTATTAAAACTTTTATTTGAATCTTTGATGCAATGCAAAAACTGATTATCCAGGGTGGCATACCACTGCATGGCGAAATTACCATCTCAGGTGCAAAGAATGCTGCACTACCTGTTTTGTGTGCCGCGCTTTTAACCCAAGAATCCTTAAAAATAAGCAATGTCCCGGCTTTGCAAGACATTACCACGATGTTGTCATTACTCAAACAGATGGGAACAAGTATCACAGCACATAATGCATCAGAAGTCGTGCTGTCAGCAGATAAGCTGACCAATCTTACCGCTCCGTATGAAATGGTTAAAACCATGCGCGCAGCAATTCTGGTGCTTGGTCCGCTACTTGCCCGCGCCGGAGAAGCCAATATTTCATTACCGGGCGGTTGTGCAATCGGTTTGCGACCGGTTGATCAGCATATCAAAGGGTTGCAAGCTATGGGCGCGGAAATCAGTATCAAACATGGATATATTCATGCCGTGGCGAAAAAACTGCATGGTGCACGCATTGTATTTGATATTGTCACCGTCACTGGAACAGAAAATCTAATGATGGCAGCCACATTAGCGGATGGCACAACCCTTCTGGAGAATGCCGCACGCGAACCGGAAATCGTTGATCTTGCCAATTGCTTGACAGCAATGGGCGCAAAAATTCATGGCGCTGGCAGCGACATCATAACGATTGAAGGTGTGTCTTCGCTCCATGGTGCAGAACATACTGTAATGCCAGATCGAATCGAAACGGGAACTTTTTTAGTTGCGGCCACAGCTACCGGGGGCGAAATTCATTTAAAGTACACCCATTCTCACTTACTTGATGCTGTCCTGGACAAACTGACCGAAGCTGGCGCTCAGATTGATTCCGGTGAAAATTGGATTCACTTAAAAATGTCCGTAAAACCCAAATCGGTTAATTTACGTACAGCTCCCTACCCGGCCTTTCCAACCGACATGCAGGCGCAATTCATGTCCTTGAATTGTATTGCCAGCGGAACTGCCATCATCACTGAAACTATTTTTGAGAACCGGTTGATGCATGTACAGGAATTAAAGCGCATGAATGCCAATATCGAAGTGGAAGGTAACGCTGCCATTGTGTATGGTATTTCCCAATTGGATGGCGCACATGTTATGGCTACCGACCTGCGGGCGTCGGCCAGTCTGGTGATTGCAGGATTGATCGCTCAAGGTGAAACCGTAATTGATCGTATCTACCACCTGGATCGCGGTTATGAAAATATTGAAGGGAAATTATCTGCACTGGGTGCGCAAATCTGCCGCGCAAGCTAGAAAATCAAAAAGGCCTTTGTAGCTAACAAAGACCTTTTGATGCGTTGACAGCGTTAAATCATCAATCACGCTGATTGATAAAATTCCATTAAAATTTCGGTTGCTTGTAGCTGACAACAACGGTAGCAATTTTCTTATTTAATCCCATTACCGGAACAACCAGAATTTTTTTGCCATCGACATCGGATTTAACAGTTACCTTCTGGAGATTAAGAATTTCCTTCGGAAATAATTCCACGCCTTTTGTTTCTTCCAGTCGTTTATCCGTTGAAACCAGCAATTGACCATCATCACCAATCAATACAACCCTTTCGGTATCTTTCATTTTGACGATTTCACTTAAATATTGATCAATTTGATCAATATTGTGGCGAATCAACTCACCCCGCACTGCCCAGGACAGGACCTGACCAAAGCGCTCTTCTTCCTTGGTATATTGCTGATCAGCGTATTCGCGGGCTTGCTGTGTAATCAACACGCGTTCGCCTTCGAGTTTCTTGGCCATATCAGATTCCACTTTACTCACAGCAATAGTTTTCCAAACCAAAATTACCACAATGACGCCTACGAGCATCACAGCATACTTAGCAGGAAACTGCATGGTAGGAATTTTAGCCAAAATCTCAAATTTGGCGCTTAACATTGAAAAAAAAGTATTAACTGCAGATTGTTCATTCTGGTTTTGTTTGTTCCGATCCGTCATGGATAACTCCTTGTGTATTTATGGGTAGTAGGGGAAAGCTCGAATTATCCACTAATCCTTCGGGAAGGAAAAGTGGCGTGTATCAATTAAATTTACTCGCAGCCGCTGCACTTAAGATTAAATCTGAAGTGATCATGGTTCTTATGATTTTGTATTTACAAACTTGGCAGATAACATTCACCGTGCAAAAAAATTGCACTACCGCAAAATGACCGGCTATGCATTTATGTTTTATAATCGATGCTTCTCACGGCAGGAAATAAGGGATTATAGCAACACAATGGATAATAACTCAGTATTAGAAAAAGAAAATAATAAAAAAAACTGGTCTGGACGGTTCAATGAGCCGGTCTCGTCACTTGTGGCACGCTATACCGCCTCTGTCGGTTTTGATCAGCGGCTGGCCGAATATGACATTCAAGGGTCGCTGGCTCATGCACAAATGCTTGCAGAGCAAGGAATTATCCGTAATGAAGACTTGCTGGATATCCAGCAAGGCTTAAATCAAATTCGTGATGAAATCCATAATCAGCAATTTACTTGGTTGCTGGAACTGGAGGATGTGCATTTAAATATTGAAAAACGATTGACCGCTCTAGTCGGCGATGCCGGCAAACGATTACACACCGGCCGGTCACGTAATGATCAGGTTGCTACTGATATTCGATTATTTTTGCGCGCTGCAATTGATGAAATTATTGAGTTAATCAAAGCCATGCAGCGCGCTTTATTAAATCTGGCGGAACAGCATATTCATACCGTTATGCCAGGTTTTACGCACCTCCAAGTAGCGCAACCTGTTTCCTTTGGCCATCATCTGATGGCTTATTTTGAAATGTTGAAACGCGACATTGGACGATTAACTGATTGTAGAACACGCGTGAATCAATTACCGCTGGGAGCAGCAGCGCTGGCTGGTACCAGCTATCCGATCAATCGTGAACGGGTTGCAGAAATACTGAGTTTTGATGGGATTTGTGAAAACTCATTGGATGCTGTTTCAGATCGGGATTTTGCCATTGAATTTACCGCCTGTGCAGCCCTGATCATGACCCATTTATCCCGCATGTCGGAAGAATTCATTTTATGGATGAATCCATCGTTCGGTTTTATTCAATTGGCCGACCGGTTTTGTACCGGTTCTTCGATCATGCCGCAAAAAAAGAACCCGGATGTACCCGAGCTGGTACGCGGCAAAACCGGCCGTATCAATGGCCATCTGGTTGCCCTGCTGACCTTGATGAAAGCACAGCCACTCGCCTATAACAAGGATAATCAGGAAGACAAGGAACCGCTTTTTGATACCGTCGATACATTGACCGATACGCTACGGATCTATGCCGACATGCTCACCGGTGTTCGTGTCAACCAAGAAGCCATGCGCCGCTCAGCATTGCGTGGTTATGCCACGGCCACTGATCTGGCCGATTATTTGACCAAAAAAGGCATTCCTTTCCGCGATGCACACGAGATTGTGGCGAAAGCAGTGCAGTATGCGGAACAAAAAGATTGCGATCTCGCTGATCTTGATCTGGATACATTACAAAAATTTTCTCCGCAGATTGAGTCCGATATTTTCGCTGTGTTGACACTGGAAGGTTCTATGCAAAGCCGCAAACACACTGGCGGAACAGCGCCCGAGCAAGTACAGAGAGCAATTAACCAGGCCAGACAGTGGCTATCCTGAATATGCACCCCAGTTGCTTTTGAAGAGGCAAACACATGCATGCTTGGGATCAAATCGGCACACAAATTTCCACAACTAATGGTAGTCCCTTCAAGATAAAAGACACCCGCCCAATCAGCGGTGGTTGTATTAATCAAACCTATTGTATTGGTGATGGCACACAACATTATTTTGTTAAGTTGAATTCACCCGGCAGTCTTGCGATGTTTGAAGCGGAAGCTGCCGGTTTAATGGAAATTCATCAATCGCACACTCTACGTGTTCCGCTACCCGTCTGTTATGGTCATAATGATCACGCTGCCTGGCTGGTTCTGGAATTTCTGGATTTTAATACTGGCGCTCGTGGCAAAGCATCCGGCTTGGGCATACAGCTTGCCGCCATGCACCGCACTGTTGCCAAACAATTTGGCTGGATCCGTGATAATACAATCGGACAAACTCCGCAAATAAATACCGCTTCTTCCGATTGGCTAAACTTCTGGAAAATGCATCGCTTAGGCTATCAATTAGATCTGGCCAAGACCAATGGATTTAACGGAAAACTGCAAAAATTAGGAGAGCAATTATTAATCGATCTGGATGAATTCTTTTCGGGTGTAACACCATCCCCATCACTTTTACATGGCGATCTCTGGAGTGGCAATTATGCCTATGATGGATCAGGGAATCCGGTACTGTTTGACCCCGCCGTATATTACGGCGATCGTGAAGCTGATATTGCCATGACTGAGCTTTTTGGCGGCTTTCCAGCCGATTTTTATTCTGCTTACCGATATGATTATCCGTTGGATTCCGGGTATAATGTTCGCAAAGTTGTGTATAACCTCTATCATATTCTTAATCACTTGAACCTTTTTGGTAGTAACTACCGCCACCAAGCCGAACAAATGATGGAGCGATTACTTGCTGAAATTCGTTAATAAAAATATTGGATAAAGTTGTCTGCTAAAAAATCATGCAAAAACTCTCTCACAGTTTTCCTGAATTATTCTAGTTACTATAACCATCCATGACCAAGTATGTCTTTGTGACCGGTGGCGTTGTTTCTTCTTTGGGTAAAGGTATTGCCGCCGCATCCCTAGCCGCACTGCTTGAGACACGTGGACTTAAAGTGACGATGCTTAAATTGGATCCGTATATCAATGTCGATCCTGGCACGATGAGTCCTTTTCAACATGGTGAAGTTTTTGTCACGGAAGATGGTGCTGAGACGGATCTCGATCTGGGTCATTATGAACGTTTCATCAGCACCCGTATGACCCGGCATAATAACTTCACGACGGGTCAAATCTACGAAAGTGTTATTCGCAAAGAGCGGCGCGGCGATTATCTCGGCGGCACGGTACAAGTCATTCCTCATATCACGGATGAGATAAAACGCTATATTCAAGCAGGCGTTGGTGACGCACAAGTTGCGATTATCGAAATCGGCGGCACGGTCGGTGACATCGAATCACTTCCGTTTCTGGAGGCAATCCGGCAAATGGCTGTGCAGAATCCACGCACGGATACTTGTTTCATCCATCTCACTTTACTGCCTTATATCGGCTCAGCCGGTGAGCTAAAAACAAAACCCACTCAGCATTCTGTCAAGGAATTGCGGGAAATTGGTATCCAGCCGGATGTATTACTATGCCGTTCAGATCGTGAAGTACCTAAGGAAGAGCGCCGGAAAATAGCGCTATTTACCAATGTACAGGAAGAAGCGGTGATATCTGCAATCGATGTAGATAGCATATATAAAATCCCGGGCTTGCTACACGAGCAAATGCTCGATGAAATCATCTGCCATAAATTGAATATCCTGGCCAAACCGGCCGACTTAAGTGTTTGGAAGAAATTAGTTTACGCACTGGAACATCCCAAATGTACCGTTACCATTGCATTAGTCGGCAAATACGTTGATTTAACCGAATCGTATAAATCTTTGTCCGAGGCCTTGATCCACGCGGGCATCCATACTAACAGCCGGATTATTATCAACTACATAGACTCCGAGACTATCGAAAAGGAAGGGACGGACAGTCTAATCAATATGGATGCAATCCTGGTTCCCGGCGGTTTTGGCAAACGCGGCGTGGAAGGCAAGATCATGGCCATCCACTTTGCCCGTACCCACCGTATTCCGTATCTGGGTATTTGTCTGGGGATGCAACTGGCGGTCGTTGAATATGCGCGCAACATGACCGGGATGAAAGGCGCGCACAGTACTGAATTTAATCCGGATACCCCATACCCGGTCATTGGATTAATTACGGAATGGCGTACCCGGGATGGGCAAGTTGAAACAAGAGATGAAAATTCTGACATCGGCGGCAGTATGCGCTTAGGTGGTCAGGAATGTATTTTGAAAAAGAATTCATTAGCTTGGAAAACGTATGGTGCGGATAAAATTACTGAACGTCACCGTCACCGCTATGAAGTCAATAACCTTTATATCCCAAAATTAGAAAAAGCAGGACTTTGCATCGGCGGCTTATCCAAAGAAGAAAGCCTGTGTGAAATGATAGAACTTCCGGAAACAGAGCATCCATGGTTTCTTGGTTGTCAATTCCACCCGGAATTTACTTCCACACCACGACAGGGTCATCCGCTATTTACATCCTATATTCAGGCAGCCATCAGCTTTCACAACAGCCGCCAGAATACAGGGGATGAAAAAATACATGCGGTTCTGAATAAGTAACAATATAGCAGCAGAAATATCAGAAATAATAATCATTAAATAACAGGGAAAATGTAGCATGAGCGCAATCGTAGATGTTATCGCCCGCGAGATTCTTGATTCTCGTGGTAATCCAACCATTGAAGCAGATGTACTGCTGGAATCAGGCATATTAGGTCGCGCTTCTGTTCCTTCCGGCGCGTCTGTTGGAACCCGGGAAGCCGTTGAACTGAGAGATGGGGATGTGCAACGATACTCAGGTAAAGGTGTGCTCACAGCAGTGGAAAACGTTAACACCGAGATTTCTGAAACATTAATGGGTTTGGATGCTGTCGACCAAAGCTTCATTGACCAAGCACTGATCAACCTGGATGGCACAGAAAATAAATCCAGGCTTGGCGCCAATGCAATTCTTGCGGTATCTCTCGCCGTTGCCAAAGCCGCTGCCGAAGAATCCGGTTTACCGCTGTATCGTTATCTGGGCGGCGCCGGTCTGATGTCCATGCCCGTTCCTTTAATGAACTTGATTAACGGCGGTGCACATGCCAACAACAATATCAACATGCAGGAATTTATGATTGTTCCGCTGGGGATTTCAAATTTTCATGATGCTATTCGTTGTGGAGCAGAAGTTTTTAGCGCATTGAAAAAGCTCATCAACGATAAAGGCATGCCTACAACCGTTGGCGACGAAGGTGGATTTGCTCCCAATCTGGAAAATAATGAAGCAGCCCTGCAATTAATCGTACAAGCCATTGATCTGGCCGGGTATCAGGCAGGCCAAGAAGTCGCGATTGGCCTTGATTGTGCCAGCTCGGAATTCTTTCAGGACGGCAAATATCATCTGGCATCGGAGGGCCTGCATCTGACTTCCGCGCAATTTGCTGATTACCTCGCATCATGGGTAGATAAGTACCCGATTATCAGTATCGAAGATGGCATGAGTGAGCATGATTGGGATGGATGGGAGATACTGACTAACAAACTGGGTAAATCGGTTCAATTAGTCGGCGATGATATATTTGTTACCAATTCAAAGATTCTGCAAGAAGGCATCAAACGGGGCATTGCCAATTCCATCTTGATCAAGGTTAATCAAATTGGCACACTGACTGAAACACTCTCAGCCATTGAAATGGCAAAATGTGCCGGCTACACCGCGGTCATTTCACATCGCTCCGGAGAAACCGAGGATACCACCATCGCTGATATTGCAGTTGCAACCAATGCATTACAAATAAAAACCGGCTCGTTATCCCGTTCCGACCGTCTCGCCAAATACAATCAGTTACTGCGGATTGAAGAGGATATGGGAGACTCAGCAAATTATGCTGGCCGGAGAGCTTTTTATCAACTCAAATAATGAAGCTCTTGAGTTTTATACTGCTGTTACTGATTGCCGCAATGCAATATCCCTTATGGTACGGTAAAGTAAGCTGGCTTAAAGTCTGGCAGGTCGATCAAGATGTTGTTGCGGCGCGTGAAAATAATCTAATACTGCAGAATCGCAACAACAAGCTTGAGGCTGAAGTAAATGACCTAAAGCAAGGTCTTGAAGCTATCGAAGAACGTGCCCGTAGCGACCTGGGCATGATCAAGGAAGGCGAGATACTTTTTCAGATTGTCAGAAATACACCATCCAAACCTGCGCCATAATCTCGCACTACTCGATCTACCCAGTAGTGACCAAAGAACGTCCATCGGCGAATTTACTCTGTATCATTTCCGCACTTGCTTTCAGAAAATTCCGGGTTCATTTAAACACTTCAAGAAATCCGGTACCTAAATTATTAGGTTGAATGATCGCTGGTAGACAATCTGAACAACATTCAGTCAGCAACCTAATCAGGCAAATTCAAATATAATCCGCTTGAAAAGTGACAATTAGATCACATATCCACACTAGCTTTGTTTTGGATTTTATTGACACCATGGAGTAAAAAAATGAAAAGAATTATTCTTTTTTTAGCAACTAATTTGGCCATTATTGTTGTTCTTAGCATTACATTGCGACTATTTGGATTTGAAAGAATTCTAGACGAACAAGGAACAGGTCTGGACATCAATTCCCTATTACTGTTCGCATCAGTATTTGGATTTGGCGGCTCGTTTATGTCGCTTGCCCTGTCAAAATGGACAGCAAAACGATTTACCGGTGCACAAGTCATTGAAATGCCGCGTAACGCGCAAGAGCATTGGCTAGTCACCACCGTGCAGCGGCAGGCCAAAATAGCCGGTATCGGTATGCCGGAAGTAGCCATTTATGATGCGCCGGATGTCAATGCTTTTGCCACGGGGATGTCAAAAAATGACGCGCTCGTCGCTGTCAGTACCGGGCTTTTAAATACCATGAGCCAGGATGAAGCTGAAGCCGTTCTGGCGCATGAAGTCAGTCATATCGCGAATGGAGATATGGTGACATTGGCGCTGATTCAGGGTGTTGTCAACACATTTGTGATCTTCTTGTCGCGTGTCATCGGCCATACGATCGATCGTATTGTTTTCAAAACAGAAGAAGGTCACGGCCCTGCTTTCTGGGTTACTACTATCATTGCCGAAATCGTACTGGGTGTCTTGGCGAGTATTATTGTTATGTGGTTTAGCCGCCAACGCGAATTCCGTGCCGATGCCGGTGGTGCCAGCCTGGCCGGCAGAAACAAAATGATCGCTGCATTGCGGCGCTTACAATTAACTCACGAACAGGCACATTTACCGGATCAGCTTGCCGCTTTTGGTATTTCCGGAGGGAGTAGTGGACTCATGCGCTTATTCATGTCACACCCGCCGCTGGAAGAAAGAATTGCAGCACTTGAGATGCAACGCTAGATCACTGCACTACGCTCTGTGAAAACGCCATATCGTCGCACTGGTATGGCGTTTTCATTCTCTGAGTTAGATAAAAAATACATCCCTGCCAGAACGCAGGAATGTATTCTTTGAAAATTCTGTTGTTATTCTTGAAGATAGCAAACCGATTAATAGGAAGTTTCCCTGGAGAAATCTTGCCAGATAAAAGGGGGATTAACCGATGGTTTGGTTGGAATAAAAAAAGTGGCTGCATCAAGCACACCCACCAAACTACGACCGACTGTATGCATGATACCCATTGCCACGCCAATTGTAACACCATAAATTGGCCCCTCTTTCTGGCTGGTTAAAATAACGTTCTTAGGTAACTCCACCCACCCAGTAACCGCATTAGCAATACCACTTACAAATTTCTCGCTTGAGTTACCAAAATAACTGTCAGCAGCAACCGCATGAGACGAGAAAAGGAAAAATATTGAAAATATTAAAGATAATTTAGCAACCATTCTTCTCATCAGAAAAACTCCTTTATTCGATTTTAAAATTAAATTTCTGTTTTCAGTTAAGTTAAGAAACGAACAGAAATTTATTCGAAGTTTACCCCTTCATATCTAAACAAACAATTCATGATTACACAGCTCAATTAACTATTGCGTAACATCTCGACAACCTTAAGTCCAAACATCCAAAAATAAACTTCATATTTCACAAACTTTCTAAAAGAAATCAATATTGATGTCGATATCCTTTCTCATATCGTAACAGACCGGTTTTGTTAGCAACCTGCAACCAGATTTATGTCATTGAAGGGGTATTAGCATATGGAAGGACTTATCGTTGAACCATCCCGAACGTATCAAAAACTTCTATCGTCAGCGATTGAGTCTGGCGGACTTGAAACAAAGCAGGTTTCAACCGGTAACGAAGCCCTGACATTGCTTAAGCAACAGCCTTTTGATCTGGTATTTATTGCCATGCATCTGCAGGATATGGATGGTCCAAAGTTTTCATCGCATCTGCGTGCCGATTCCCGCACCCGGCAAATACCGCTGGTTATGGTTACTTCAAATGAAGATAAAGAATTATTAGACGAGGCATTCTCAGCAGGCGTAACAGAAATATTTGCCAAACATGAGCTGGATAAAATCACCAGTTATGCTGCTCAGTTTTCTAGAAAAAACGGCAGTAAAACAATGTCTGGAAATATCTTGTATATTGAAGACAGTCTGTCAACTGTAAACTTAACATCGGCAGTGTTAAGAGACAACGGTTATACCGTCGATCATTTTGCTACGGGCGAAGAAGGGATAGAAGCGTTCCAGAAAAATGCCTACGATTTGGTGCTGACCGATATATTACTCAAAGGCAAATTAAACGGTCAGGGTACTGTCAAAGCACTGCGACACCTTGCTGAGGATAATAAAAAATATGTGCCCTTATTGGTGTTCTCGGTGCTGGATGATACCGCACACAAAGTAGAGTTGTTGCGCTTGGGAGCCAATGATTACGTTACCAAACCACTAATCCAGGAAGAATTGCTTGCAAGAGTCAGCAATCTAATTACCAGTAAGAAGTTATTGGATAAGACAGTCACACAGCAAAATGTCATGCAAGAATTGGCAGTAAAGGATCCATTGACCGGTTTATATAATCGCTACTTTATGATGGAAGCTATTTCATCAAGATTGCGCGAAGCAATACGTCATAATATTCCCTATAGCCTGATTATAGTGAATATCGATAAATTCAATCTAATCAATGAGAATTACGGTCACTTAACGGGTGATTTGGTCTTGAAAGAAATCGCTTCCGAATTAGTTAAACCTACTCGCAAAGAAGATATCGTCGCGCGTTACGATGGAGAAGAGTTTGTTTTGTTACTGTCCCACTGCAATATTTCTAATGCAACGATCATTGCAGAAGAAATACGGGAATCCATTGAAAATTTGCGTCCATCAGACCTGAATGTAACCGCCAGCCTTGGCGTCGCAGAGATGCAAGCGGATTCGACTGAAAGTTTCCCGGAATTATTTAAAGCCACCCACGATGCGATTAATCAAGCAAAATCAAATGGCGGCAATCGAGTCATTGCACGCTACCGATAAAAACATCTGATTGTTCATAAGCCTCACTATGCGGAGTTCAGATTCTGCATAACCATTGCATGGCTTTCAATATAACGTTGGTGTTTCTTTTCTTTAATGGTATTGATATGAACCAGAATCAAGGCATCGACGCAGTTCGAGAAACTGGGATCAATATTAAATCCTAGAAACTCGCAACCGCCCGGCTGGCATAGCTCCACATATTGCTTATAGAGTACCGGAACCTTCACGCCGAGTTCATCCATTCTTTCTTTCAGAATCGTATAGGCTTGTTTATATTCAATTTCATCCGCAACCTTCTTGAATGGTGCAAAATCCTCACCCCGTTCAAACTCAAACGGCAGTCTGGGTTTAGCAAGTAGCTCGTCTTTACCGAAAAGTTCTGTATAGAAACCTGCAATCACCTTTTGTGCCGGTTCAGGCAGGGAAGTACTGAGCGAAACCGGTCCAACCATATAACGTATCTCCGGGTGCTGGTACAAATAAGCGCCAATCCCATACCAGAGATAATCCAGACTGCGCTTTCCCTGGTATCGAGGTTGAATGAAACTACGCCCCAGTTCGATGGAATGTTCAAGATAAGGCTTAAACGCAGGATTAAACTCGAATAAGCTATGGGTGTATAGCCCTGATTCTCCATGCTCCTTAAGAATTTTTGCGGCTTCTCCAATGCGATAGGAGCCGATAATTTCCAGCTCGTCTTCGTCCCATAGAATCAAGTGCCGGTAATAGCGATCATAACTGTCAATATCCAACGCATTGCCGGTGCCTTCTTGCACCTGCCGGAAAGATAATTCGCGCAACCGGCCAATCTCACGCATCACACTGGAGTTCGGCATATAGTCAAACAGATAAATATGCTTACCATCCTGGGTTTTGCCGATCAGTTGCGAAGCTTTCAGCTCCTTGCGGATTGATTGGGTGCGGACGGGGTGGATAATATTTTCAATCGGCTTAAACAGTTCTTTTTTCTTCTTTTTGCCTAACAAATAGACCTGTTTGCGCATCAATTTTGTAATGGCTTTTTTAGACAAATCCATTGCCGCAATGGATTCCCATGGGATCGGTTTACCAATCCGGAATGAAATTTCACTGCCCTGCTGGTTGAACATCTCATTCACCAGCATCATCGTACCCAACGGTTTGTAGAGGCTTGAAAGTCCGTAAAAAAGTGTTGAATTTTTACCACCAATATAAACCGGAACAATCGGCGCTTTGGTTTTCTTGGCCAGCGATAAAAACCCGGTTTTCCACTTACCATCACGAACACCCAGCGGGCAAATACGCGACACTTCTCCGGTCGGAAATAGAATAACGGCCTGTTCCGCTTCCAGTGCTTCAACAATCTGGTTCAAATTGTCACGATGATTCGCGGATTCCGCTAAATTATCCACCGAGAGAAACAAGCTTTGCAGCGGATCAATACAGTTCAACAAGGTCGTTGCGACAATCTTGACGTCGGTTCTGATTTCCGACACCAGCTTAAGCAACGCCAGCCCATCCAGAGAACCCAGCGGATGATTCGCGACAATCAACACCCGGCGCTGATCAGGGATGCGCGCGCGATCTTTGCTGGAAACCTGAAAGCTAAAATTAAAATGTTCCAGCACCGCATCGTTGAACTCCAATCCTTCCAAATGCCGGTGTGTTTCAATGAATGCGTTGATTTCTTTCTGATGGAATAGCTTCTTCAAGACCGAAGCAGCAGCCTTCATCAGCGGCTTATCACTCGTCTCATCCGTATTTTGAAAGTAATCTTTCAGTAAGATATCCACATCAAGCATAATTCCGCTCCCAGCATAGCAATTGAATGCTGATAAGATAGAGGGTCAATGTGACAAAAGAATGACGTCAAATATTTTCTTTTTTTGATTTATTGACCTATTATCTGTGGAGCACAGCAAACTCTAACTTGGTAACACAATGATTGATATTAAATCCCGCTTGGATACAATCAACAGTCTTCTGTCTGAGGGAACTAAGAAAAGCCTAACCTATGCAGCTTTAGAATGTAGATTGACGATTGAGCTGATTTGCTACGAAAGACTCAAGATATCATATGATTACATATCTCATGCTGATTTAAAAAAATGGCAACCTAGAAATGTAATAGAACAAGTCGCTGAAGAAGCAAATGAAGACGTAGCAAGTACTTTTACAATATCAATATCCACGACTCCTGCAACCGAAGGCTCAGAACCAAAGACTCAAGAAGATTATGAAGCGTTAAGTTATGTGCCAATAGGAACACAAGCAGGGTTCAATATCAGAAAACTAGGAAAACTGTGGAATGCCCTATCTAATGTCGCATTACATGTAAGCCTTCCTGAACAAAAGAACGATCAAATATCTATATATGGAGATATAGATTCAACAAAATCAAAAGTTATTGAAGTGATTGAGGAATTAAAGAAGTTTAAAGATGGCAATCTAATCACCTCGGGGTTTGGGAAAGAGTATTCTTTTGAATGCAATACTTGTGGCACTACATTGAAAAGAAAATTAAATCTATTGAAAAACGGGCAAGTCATAAATTGCATATCGCCATCATGCCAAGAAAGCTACAATATCTATATACAAGGTGACCAAGCTTTTCATAGTAGACGAGTTTTTGAAACACCTTGCAACGAATGCAATTCAAACGTTCAGATCCCTCAAAGACAAGTGGAGAAGCTACGTTTTGGTCAATCTCCGCTCCTCTTAGATTGCGAATCGTGTAAAACACCACTGCATATTGAACTTGTACCCTGTAAGAAAAACACATAATTCGTATTGTAAAGTACCATTAACCAAAACACATTGCGGTGGCAACGCTCAAAGCATTTTTCCTCACATAAGTTACGAACATACAAAAGCACGTCGACGAAAATCGGCAAATATTTATGGAGACATGGAATGAATACATTAGCAGTTGAAACATACGCTTTGACGGAGAATGTCGAGTTTACCGATGACGATATGATCGTATCGTTGGTGGACGGCAGAAGAATTATGATCCCGTTAGTGTGGTTTCCTCGATTGGCGGCTGCTACAAAAAATCAGCTAACGAACTACGAACTTCTGGGTGATGGTGAAGGTATCCATTGGCCGGATATCGATGAAGACCTCAGCGTGGCTGGCTTGCTGCGCGGAGATCATAGCGGCATCATATAACTACCGGGCATTAAATATTCTGGACAGGCTGTTGCAATTTGTTATCCTACTTGCATGAAAGTTAATGAAATATTGAGAATACTGAAACAAGATGGCTGGTATCTTGTCACAATGCGAGGAAGTCATCGTCAATTCAAGCATCCAATCAAAAGCGGCCGCGTAACTGTATCTGGGAAACCTGGCGATGATTTAGCACCGGGCACTTTGAATAGCATACTCAAGCAAGCAAAACTAAAGGAGTAATTCATGCGTTATGCAATCGTTGTCGAAAAAGCAGAAAATAACTACTCAGCCTATGTGCCCGATTTGCCTGGTTGCATCGCGACCGGCTCTACCATTGAAGAAACAGAGCGGGAAATTCGTGAAGCAATTGGACTGCATATCGAAGGGATGATCGAAGATGGTTTGCCTGTACCACAACCAACAAGTATCGTTCAGTATATTGAAGTTGCTGCCTGAGTTATTGCTTAATAGTGCAGAGCATAATAAAACCACATTACACTCAGCCGGAATATGGTTGGCTCTTCGGCTGCAACTTAAACACCAGTCTGCAGATCAAACCACTGCTTAATGACATGCGCCAACCACTCCGGCTCATCCAGCGGCAAATCATGACCGGCCGTCTCATGTTGCATATAGCTGGTTTGCCAAGTTTCCGCCAATTTCAGACTACAACAATAATCCACCAAACGATCAGCCCGACTGGTTACAACAAGTATGGGTTGCTGTGGTTTGTCCGTGATGGAAAACTTTGCAGCAGCCAGGAATTGGTTTCTAGCGCTAGCTGTTGATACCGGATTTTGTTGTTGCCACTGCTGCCAGGACTCCAGCAGCTTGTTGTCATGCGGGTGACGATTTGAAGTCAAACTCAGAATATCCGCTTCCTTTTGTGCAGCCGAATGAAAAATCATTTGGATGACTTGAGGGTAAACCGTCCAGCTCAAACGATGGTAAAACGGTGATAATGGTCTTGCGCTGGTGTTGATCAGAACTGCCGCTTCCACTTCGTCCGGATACCGCGTCATCCAATCCATCGCGATCATCCCGCCCATGGAAAGTGCGATCAATCGGATCGGTTGGTTTGTATTGATTTGCAGGCGTAATGCTTCGGTCATTTCCGCAATAGTTTCTGGACTGGTAGCCTGATGCAACCAGCCATTTCCTGGAACATCCGGTGTACTGATCATGGCGCAGGGAAATTGCTGTTGCAGACTTCCGGTAAATTCTCCCCAGTGCCGTGCTTCACGCAGTAACCCCCGAATCAGTACGAAATGCTCGCTATCCATCATGAATACCACAGCGCCCGTGCTTGTTGTTCCAATCCCGGCATCTCGCTTTGGTTGAGCCAATTTTGATACGATAAGGTCGCGTGCAACAAAAATTCCATCAGGATTAAATGGCTCCTCAATACGCGATTCAGCCGGTGTGGTTTGACCGGGTGATACAAACCCTGCAATCGGCGCAATTGCAGCGGATTTTTGCGAATCCACCGCCACGAGCCCATTTCAAGGGTTAATGGCAAGAAAACATTGTTGCTCGCCAACGATTGTTGATAAAGAAAATCCCACAGATCACCATGAGTCAGATAATGCTGTGATTGCGGCTCAAACAAATAATCCTGATGCGGATAAGTCTGCATAAAGAGCTCGCGCAAGTAATAAACTTCTTTGAGATGTTTAATTGGTTCAAGCCGGCTTTTGGCATAAGGAAACCAAATTTGATTGCGAAAACCAAATCCGGAATGACAATCCAAGACCAAGCTGAACGGTGCAGGTAAGACTTCCTGAACAATAAAATCGCACAGTGCTTGCGCTTCCGGTTGCATGGCTTCACCGGATTTGCCCCGATACCACGGCAACACCGATGAAATCCGGTGCCCCCCAGCCAGCCAGATGGTTTTTTCATGACTATCCACCGGCGCATTGCGCATGAGATCGACTCCCTGCCCATTGGCACGCGTAGCGTTCAGCATGCCGACCGGATTGACGATGGGGAGAATGTTGATCCGCACCCGTTGCAAAATATCAGCCAGGACCCGGTCCCATTTTAACCGTTCGAGCAGACTTTCCAGAAAAGCAATGACTACTTGCGTACCAATGCGTTCCAGACCATGGATGCCGGCAACATAAGTCACACACGGGATATCTTGTGCAGTATTCCCGAGTGTCAGCGCGTAAATTGGTAGCAGGCCATCATCACAAGACACCTGGCAAAGCACTTTACTGTGTAGATGTACATTATTATCCTCCTGAATAATCGCTTCAACTTGTTGCAATTCAGGTAATGATTGTTTCAGGGCGGGTGTGGCGTGCATTGTGTATTAAAGTGCTGCTACTGTAAAAAATGGATCTTACTGGAATATGCTCATTCGCATCAAAGAATCATTGCAAAACTCCCCCTACTGTCTTTTTTAATAAATACTTCATGAATATTTAACAAATACTTCAAAGAAGCTTAACAAATGCTCTTTATGCTGTCATGCCATCACTAATCCAATTAAAAGGCATGTATGGTGAAGAATAAAGCTCCTATCAAAGTAAGAAGTGTGTGGATTTCAGATGTTCACCTCGGATTTCGCGGTTGTCAGGCAGACGCGCTGTTGCATTTCCTGCATTCGGTTGAAACCGATTATCTTTTCCTGGTTGGCGATATTGTCGATTTCTGGAGTATCAAAAAGAGTCCTTACTGGCCGCAAGAGCATACCAACGTGGTCCGGTCTATTTTAGGCAAAGCCAAGCATGGCACTAAAGTAATTTACATACCGGGAAATCATGATGAAGGGATGCGGGATTGCATCGGTCATGTATTCGGTAATGTTGAGATTCATCAAGATTATGTGCATACCACCACCGAAGGTAAAAAACTGTTGATAATGCATGGCGATGAGTTTGATGTCATTGTCAAGAATAGCCGCTGGCTTGCAAAATTGGGGAATGTCGCTTATGACACCCTGCTGGATCTGAATCATTATATTAATGGCATGCGAAAGTTCTTCGGATTTTCTTATTGGTCACTCGCGGCCTACTTAAAATTGCGCGTTAAAAATGCGGTCAGCTACATCAGCAGTTTTGAGGATGCATTGGCACATCTGGCAAAAGATCGCGGTGTCGATGGTGTCGTCTGTGGCCACATTCACCATGCTGAATTAAGAGAAATCAATTCGATCCTTTACTGCAATGACGGCGATTGGGTAGAAAGCTGTTCTACTTTGCTGGAACATAACGATGGATCGTTGGAGTTGGTATTCTGGTCTGAGCGGTTTGAGCAATATAAAAGCCTTTTGCAAGAAGAATTATTGGCCAGTAGAAAGGCAGCTTAAAACAATTTGGAACATTCACTGTTACCCAAAACGGTTTTAAGCCTGGACGGTGGCGGCAGCCATCTGCTGATTCAATTAAGCGTTTTGGCATGTCTGGAAGAGGACACCGGCGCTTCAACCTATGATCTCTTTGACCTGATCGCCGGTTCTTCCTCGGGCGGATTAATCACCTGCTTGATTTTGGGGCGACGTTTAAGCGCAAAAGAAATCATTCAAAAGGTTTTACAAGAAAGATTGCTGGATAAAATGATGGCGGAGCACTGGTTACGCTGGTTATTCAGTAAGCTGCAACTTCATCCCAAATTCAAAGGTGACTCGAAAAACCTAACCCTACAAAAGGAATTGGAGAATCTGAGGCTTTCGTCACTCAACAAACGGATATTTATTCCTTGTTTCAATCTGGATCAGGATCAACTGGAAGTTTTCACCAATGACAGTCAAACGGATTTTTTGTTAAGCGAGATAGCCGATGCCTGCACCGCTGCACCATCGTTCTACCCGCCCGTGCAAATGCAAGATGGCAACTGGCGAATCGATGGCGGTGTTGGCATGAATAATCCCGGCTTAAGCGCGTATCTTCATGCTAAGCAATACTGGAAAGATTATGAAATAAAAATGCTCTCCATCGGATCGGGCTGGCGCAGTTTTGCAGTAAGCGGTGCCAAAGCCTGCGGATATGGCGGTGTGCAATGGTCGGCGAAAGGTATCGCTTCGATCATTCTCAGAGAGAAAATGATGGCGAATGTCAGAATGACCGAAGAAGTTTCCTGATTAGAAAGATTCTTCAGCTTGCCGGAGCCAACGTGCCGGGCGAGGCCCGATAGTGGCTGCAGCGACGAGTAGACGTAGAGGAAGCATCTCAAGATGGAAGCGCCGGTTGAAACGGTAAACAA
>NZ_JAKFWH010000039.1 GCF_021731985.1 Nitrosomonas sp. | reverse complement strand
ACAAGCCTGCTTGGAATTGGATACGGTTCATGGCCATGGCAATTTCTCTTTGATGGGTTTGTTTGGGGCAGTATGCGCCTTATAATAGAAAAAATCGGGTTTGGCTGAACAATCTTTCTAATCAGGAGAAGTTTTGGGCAATCGTGTGCTGTATATCAATCATTATCTGAAAAACTACGATATGCCCGGGAATATGGATTCTGCCAATAGTGCGGCACTCCAACAGAAAGCATTGGATATCGGTAAGTTATGGTATGCCAATCAACGCGAACAAATCCAACAATGGATGCAAAACTGATTGTGCGAAAGCGCTTGCGTTTTTTACCGCCATTTAGCTACATCGGCATTAATAAAATTGTCACATAAAAGCAAAAAAACAGTCATTTTCTTGTCATAACAAGCCACTAAACTGCTCTGGTTTCATTCAATAAGTTGAGACTATGAAGCCACTGAGAAACGTTCATCAAAATAATTTAGCGCTATTCAAGTGGTCAATTGATACACGGCCACAAACAATCCCACAAAGCTTCCACAACGTAATCCAATCATTTGGTTTTGATATCAGTGTCGTACTAATCCGTTCAGGAGTCGTATTGAAATGAAAATATTTTATGGTATCCAAGGAACGGGTAATGGTCATATCACGCGCGGCCGGATTATGGCCAGGGAATTTCAGGCTGCAAATCTTGAGGTTACCTACCAGTTTACCGGCAGGCCGCAAGATAAATTTTTTGATATGGAAGTCTTTAATGGCTATCAATGGCGTGATGGTTTAACTTTCAGCACAAAAAACGGCAAACTCAGTCCTGTCAAAACTGTACTGCAATCCAAACCGTTAAATTTTCTTAGAGACATCAAGCAACTGGATTTAAGCAGTTACGATCTGGTCATTTGTGATTACGAGCCCGTAACCGCATGGGCAGCACGCCGGCAAAACAAGAAAACCATCGGCATCAATCATCAGTATGCATTTCACCATAACATACCGCGCGCAGGCAATGATCCGCTCTCTGAAGCGGTTATGAAAAATTTTGCTCCTGTCGATATCGGTATTGGTTTGCATTGGCATCATTTCGATCAACCCATATTGCCGCCGGTTATTGAAACCCCCATCATTTCCCAGCAAATACAAAAAAATAAAATTATTGTCTACCTGCCATTCGAGAATCAGCATCGTATGGCAGCACTGTTAGCGTCATTTAAAGAATTTGAATTTTTTATGTATTCTCCAGAGGTTATACCCTCTTCTTATGCACACGTGCATTGCAAACCGTTATCCCTGCAAGGTTTCCAGAAAGACCTGTCGGATTGCGCCGGTATCATTTGCAATGCCGGCTTTGAACTGGCCAGTGAATCCTTACAATTAGGTAAGAAAATCCTGGTGAAACCGCTACATGCGCAAATGGAACAAATTTCAAATGCAGCAGCTTTGCAAACATTAGGCTATGGAAAAATGATGCACAAAGTCGATTCCAGGATTATTGAGCAATGGCTGTATGAGACCAAAGCCATTCGTGTTACCTATCCCAACACCGCCCAATATCTGGTGCAATGGATAAAGGAAGGCATGCCGCCGGTTGATCAGTCTTGGTGTAATAAGATCTGGTCGGACGTAAAGGTAATACCGGTTGACTGGTCTTAATCTGAATCAGATGCACTGACTAAAATTGCCCTTTCAACTTATGATTTTAAAGCGCTGAACACCATCCATGAAAGACGATCTCTTATTTCAAACCAATCAATTGATTATTAAAATACCATCCCCGGAAAAAATCTTAATTATTTTTAACCCGATATCCAGCGCAGGGAACACAGAAGCACTTGCCTGTCAGCTGGAAATGGAACTTACTCTCCATGGGAAAGATGTTGAAGTATGCACGTCTGAGAAAAAGATGAAAGGGTATACACGCCTTTCAGATAACATCGCTGCGAGTGATCTCGTTGTCGTAGTCGGTGGAGATGGAACGATAAGAAAATTGTTAGATGCTATCAATAAAACGGGCACGCCTGTTTATGCTATCCCGGGTGGAAATGAATCGTTGTTTGCACGTTCCTATGAAATGAGTATCCATGCGGATGATTTACTCCGCGCAATAAATTCAGGAACATGTCTGCAGCAATTCTATGGTCTGATCAGCGGTAAAGGCATTAAAGGGGAGAAACCATTTTTCCATATGGCGTCGATGGGTTTGGATTCACTCACCGTCAAAAATATTGGCAAAAGAAAAGGCCCGCTCAATGATTCGATCTATATTTGGCACGGATTAAAAGCTTTGTGCTCGTTACATCACCCTACCGTATCTGTTAGCGTTGATGGCGAACTGGTCGTTGATCATGGATCCGGGTATATCATCGTAGCCAACAATTCAGCGTATGCAAGAAATTTGCAGCTTGTTCCTGCTGCTGACCCATCAAAAAACGAGCTTGTTCTTGGCTTCTTACCCGGCGCACGGCATCAGCATGAACTGATCAAAGCCATGAGAATTCTGCAACGTAAGCCAGCTAACTTACCCATGCAGTATTTTTCCGGCAAAAATATTTCCTGTACATTGCATGACCGGGCTTATCCGCTGCAAGTCGATGGCGATTATTTCCGCAATCGGGATATTGAGGCGGAAAGCACAGTCGATTTTAGCATCAGCCCGAGACCCATCCGTGTATTGATTCCATCCTGTCTGAATACAAATACATTGCAAATTTGTTCAATGCCAGAAAATTCATGAATTCATGAATTCATGCCCCCCCTCTCATCTGCGCCATTATGGATTCTGCACTCCCGGAAATTAATCAAATTTGACTCTGAGCTGATAATAGATTCACCATGCTGATCGAGATTTATTCAGTCAATTTCAAGCTGCAAACCTTCTTGTAGCTCATTAACCAGCGCTGTCTTAGACTATCTAACGAATTGGATTGGTTTCTACGTTGGAAAAGTTATAATAAAACCTTTCATTTTTTCAAGCAAAGCGCTTTGGCGAGCGCAATAAAGCAATAGATTATTATTCATACCGAACATGACTTGGAAAGTCATTAACCATTTCCGGATTTTAACTAGGAGGCTGTCCGAGAATAGTGATCGTAGCGAGGGAAAGCTATTTTGAGACAGATTTTTCGATTATTTGAGGCGAATAGTTATTCTATTTAACGAGAATAATCGGAAAATATGACCAAAATAGCTTTTCTGCAGTAGATCGCTCTATTCTCGGGCAGCCTCCTAGAAACTCTTTTCAACGTCATTTCTATAATAAACCAGGCATAAAAATGGATCGTCTGTGTAAAAAAAAGTGCTGCGCTTTCTTTATCTTAATGGCTCTTTACAGTTTGACGCATGCAGAATCCATTGAACTTGGCATGAGCACCTCACTCAGCGGGCCCAATCAACTGTTGGGACGCGCAATGTATCAGGGCATGAATGCTTTTTTCAATGAGATCAATCAGCAAGGCGGCATTCATGGCCAAATGATCAATTTGACTGTACTGGATGATGGCTATGAGCCGGATAGCGTCATGGCAAACACCAACAAATTGATTGATCAGCATAATGTCATTGCTATTGTCGGCAATGCCGGCACGCCGACTGCTGCCATTGCTGCACCAATGGCAGCTGCACGAGGAATAGTTTTTTATGGTGCTTTTACCGGCGCAGATCTACTACGCAAAACACCGCCCGATCCCTATATATTTAATTTCCGCGCTAGCTACCGGCAAGAAATGGAAGTGATTGTGCAGGATATTCTTGATCGCGGCATTTCTCCGCACCGAATCGCTCTTTTTCTGCAGGATGATTCTCTGGGACAGACTGGTTATGACATCACGAAGGCAGCCTTGGAAAAATTTGGTTTCAACCAAATCGATCAATTACTGCTAACACGTTATCCACGCAACTCTTTGGCAATACAGGGCGCTATCAATGCGATGATCCATGCTTCGCCCGAACCTGAAGCGATTATTATCGTCGGTGCCTATCAACCTGCTGCACAGCTCATACGCTTTTCGCATCGCATTTTCCCTAACACCCGGTTTTATAATTTATCTTTTTCTGCAGCCTATCTCCTGGCCAATGCTTTACCCGGGATACACGGACGAATTTATATGACCCAAGTTGTACCACCGGCCGAAACCTTTTCAGAAGAACAAAACTTTATCTGGCGGGAAGGCTATCTAGCCGCGCAGGTTTTGGTAAAAGCGCTAAAAAGCATTCCTGGGAATATTAATAGTGCCAGCTTAAAACAAGCCCTGGAGGCATTGGGTTCTTTCAATTTAGAAGGCTTCGGTACAGTAGCTTTCGATGCCAATGATCACCAGGCCAGTGATCATGTCTGGCTCACTCATCTGGATAAAACACGCAAATGGAATCGCGTAAAAGCAACGGGAGAAAATGATTGAAGGAAGTTAATCCACTTGAGCTGCCGGAACGCGCGAAATGGGCACTGGCTTCCTGGATCAAGAGTATTCTGGGCATTTGTACAGTAATTTTCTTGTGCATTTTTATTTCGTCAACCTACAACATGGTTCAGAAATATCGCGCAACTTTACAGCTATCCCAGCAACAAGCTGCTTTAACGACACAAAAAATCGCCAATTCGATTAACGATAAATTAACTACGCTAACTTTCGCCGCAGATGAACTTGCTGCAAATTTGCACGAAATTTCTTTGAACCAAGAAACAATAGAAGCCACATTAAAGAAATCAGCGTTAAATCACGTCGATTTTTATGCATTAGGCGTAGCTTTTGATTTATATCAAGCGGGACCGCAGTTCCGACTTTTCGCGCCTTTCATCCGCCAGGATGATTCCAAGTATCGAATGGATCGCGTTGATCTATATTACGATTACATTGGCAATGCGGGTTATAACTCAGAAAACAACAAAAATAATAACTGGTATCTACAGGCATCCAACGGAAAACGTGGCTGGTTAGCGCCATTCTTTGATGCGGCCTATCAGCAATACACACTGAAATATGTGCTGCCTTTGCATACAGCGGCAGAAACGGACAAAGTAGCAGGTATTGTCTTTTTAGATATCGGATTGGAGTGGGTCCGACAACAAGTCGAGAATCACGATGTGGGTAACAATGGTTACGCTATTGTTGTTAATGAATTTAATCAAATCATTTATCATGGACTGAAGGGTTCCAAAAAAGTGATTAGTGATTTGAATCAGGCCATCTCACCAGCTTATGTTGCAGAATTTAGTTCTGGAAAATTAGGAACCAATGAATTAACAGGGGGCTCTGCTTGGTTCAACAAATACCCAATCGGCGAGACTGGTTGGCATGTACTGTCGGTCATGAACGTAGAAATCGGTAAGAAACACCTGTTTGAAAGTGACGATGATGTCCATGTTATCTATAAATCTGACTTGATTAACTGGATTATCAACGCAGTCGCTTTAGGTCTTATGATCTATACATGGATCGCCATCGCAAAACGTCAGTTGTCAGTCGCGCAGCTATTACGCCACGCATTCTTCAGCTCACTGCTATTATTACTGGGAATCATGGCTATCTGGATCAATGAATACTACGCACCCTATCCGGTACAAAATAACTCTCTCATATTATCGAGTCGTGCCATTGTTGAACAATTTCAGAACGACTATTCAGTTACTTCGCTGAATGAATCCAAGAAACCGCCTTTTTTCGTTCCAACCGGTTTATTTATTCAGTCGATTGAGTTTCTAAACGCAACCAATATCGCGATAAGTGGCTATATCTGGCAACGTTACCCTAAACATTACGAAGAAGTCATTGAGCACGGTATCATTTTCCCAGAAGCCATTGAAACCGCCATCACTGAAGCTTATGAGCGCGAAGAAGGAGATGAAATTGTCAAGGGCTGGTATTTTGAAACAACTTTGAGAGAAACATTTGATTACAGTGTTTATCCATTTGACAAACAATTACTTTGGATACGGCTCTGGCATAAAGATTTCACAAATAACATCACGCTCATACCCGACTTCAAATCCTTTGATAGCCTCAATCCCAGTACTTTGCCGGGAGTTGAACGAGATTTTGTATTGTCAGAATGGAATTTATCCAGAGCTTTCTTTGATATCCGGGTCAATAAATATAACAGTAATTTCGGCAATATCCATTTTACTAGTCACGATAAATCACCCGAACTCTATTTTAATATTGAGCTTTCCAGAAGTATTTTAAATCCTTTCATCGGGCATTTATTCCCACTCGCGGTCGTGCTGTTGATGTTATATGCGCTTGTTCTTACCATATCAAGACAAGAATCCAGTTTAGCAATTACTGGATTCAATGTATCCACAGTGATTGCAGCTTGCTCAGCATTATTTTTCATATTATTGATTATGCATGTTCAGTTACGAGACGAGCTTGCAGTCAATACTATTGTATATATGGAATACTTTTATCTCATATCCTATATTACTATTCTGATGGTAACGGTTAATGCTGTTCTTCTTTTACAGGATACGCCGATGAAAGTGCTTGCATTTAAAGATAATCTTATTCCAAAACTTATTTACTGGCCTATATTGTTGGTCTGGATTTTTATCATCACAGCTATTCTATTTTGACAAACCATCTTCAATTTCAATGAACTCGAGGAGCACTTATGGAAGATTCCCAGTCGCCTGATCCATACAAACAGACGAATCTACGCTATCAGCTCTATAGAGAAGCGCGAGCCATGGCTGAATATGCGCTAGCCAACGGAAAAACAGTCCCTGAGCCGGTGGTACGGACAATCGATGAATTTACCATTCAAGACAATGCAGGCTTAAGTAACTGCATTAATGTCCGGTCAGACCTGGATATCGGTAGGTTACTTGCCGCACATAGCGCATTAACAAAAATAGTCGAACCGGCCAAACCAAATACCATTCTTTTGCTGGATATCGAGCAAGGTGTCACAAGCTTCATGAAATTCCTCGGTCCGGTTTCTCTGATTCGCCAAATGATGATCGCGGCGATTTTGTCTTTGGTCTTGTTTATTGGGCTTTCGCTGACCGAAGAAGTGAGTCATGATAGCGGCAATATCATGTCACAGGATGGCATAGAATTACTGTTAAATCTGATGTTTTACCTTGCCGCAGCCGGGCTAGGTGCATCTTTTGCCGCACTGTATAAAGCCAATACGTTTATCGCCAATGGCACTTTCGACCCAACTTATCACGCTTCCTACTGGATCCGGTTTTTTCTTGGATTGATTGCGGGTCTGATCCTTGCAATTATGGTTTCCGAAGAATACTTCAGCAAACATTTAAGTGAAGCCTCTTTCTTAGAAAAAGGGATTGTTAGACCACTACTCGCTATGTTAGGCGGCTTTTCTGCTGATCTCACCCACACTGTATTGAGCCGTTTGGTTGAAACAATTCGATCGCTTTTCACAGGCAGTCCTAAAGATAAAATTGCAGACGAGAAAAAAGCACTGCAAGTTGATTTTGTATCGCAACAAAACCAGCAACAAATGAACATGGCTTCTAACCTGATTAACCTTCAACAAGTAATCAATAGTGGCGCAACACCCGAAGAAATTAATCAAAAAATTGATCAGATATTGAAAGATGCGTTGCCTAATTCAGGGACTCAACTGAAATTTAAAATAGGAAAAGAAAACGATGATTAGTCAGTTTCTTGGTTCAATCCAGAACCGTAAGTTTACTCAGGAAACTTTGAATTACCCGCATTTGTCGCTCTGAACGTTATGAGGAATCTTCGGCAACCTGCAGTATAGATTTCTTGCTGTGCTAGAAATGACAATTATTCAGAGTCCCCTTAAACCCATTTCCGCAAAAAACACCTAATCATTAATAGAAATTATGAGGACTACGATAAGCGTTTACACTTTGACTGCAAACGTTCCGCCTCAGCTTGATAGAAATTGCACAGTCAGTAGAAGATTGCTAAGCCTTTTTAATGATGCTCCAATAAGGCTAGATATTGAGTAAATGTATCGTATTGGTTGCCGTATTCTTTGATTCAAACATGAAATAATGGTGTCATCATTCCTGCTGATTATCTCATTAAGATAACGTATTATTGCACGCTTTAATTTTTACCCCTCATTTGAAATATGGAGATTATATGCATAAGAATCATATCGTTTTTATTGTAATGGACAGTTGCCGGTATGACTCGTTTCTAGCTGCTAAAACGCCGAATATCGATCGCATTGGTGAAGCTGAGAAACGATACTCGTATGCTTCATGGACTGCCCCATCGCACTATGCATTTACCATGGGGATGATGCCGCACTCTAGTCCGGCCAATGTTTTTGCTTCCGAAGTATACAAAGAAGAATTTCTGCAATGGAGAAATCGAATTGGCTCTGAAGAGGTCTCTTTTAAGGATTTCATACCGGAGATATCGTTACCGAAGGTACTGAAAAACTTTGGCTATCACACAGTCGCTAAAGTATCGATGCCGGTACTCAATAAGCATACGCTAATTAGTCAACACTTTGATGAATATAAGCTTATGAGTCACCACAATGATTTTTCCGGCATGGTTTCTGAGATCGAATTCCCAGACGATACACCCTGTTACTATTTTCTGAATCTTGGCGAAACGCATTATCCGTATATGCTATCCGGTGATAATCTACCGCATGTTTCCGGGGTTCATGGCGTATTAAAAGATATCGGCAAAGATGTGGTTGATAATGAAGCGGCAAAAGATCAATCATTCAGCATGGAACAAATGAAAATGCTGCATAAACAACAAATAACCTGTGTAGAGTATGTTGATGGTTACATCGGCAAGCTGATGGAGAAAGCGCCTTCAAATACTTATTTTATCGTTACAGCCGACCATGGCGAACTTTTCGGTGAAGATGGTTATTTTGGACATGGGCCGATAATGCACGAAAAATGTTTTGAAATTCCATTTGTAGAAGGATTTGCTAAGTAGGTTATTGTTATGGCCGCCCCACTATTCCTTTTAGCGCCTCCCAGATCCTATACTTCGCTAGTCAACGCCATGATTGGCCAACATCCGGAGGCATTTGGTTTGCCCGAGTTGTGCATGTTCGTCGTTGATAAATTGAAAGAAATGTGGATGCCCCCTACTGATCCCAGAATCGAATCACAACCTACTTGGGCTATCCATGGTTTTCTTCGAGCAGTGGCTGAAATTTATGCGGGTGAACAAAGTGCTGCAGCAATCACTATGGCCCATCATTGGGCTATCGCACGAGAGGAAAGATCTATTGCCTCCGTATACCAAGAATTAGTAGCTAAGATTGATCCCTTGATCTCCGTAGAAAAGAGTCCCATCTATACCACATCGTTGAAATGCATGCTCTCAATACGTGAAGCGTTTCCCGATGCGCGTTTTCTTCACTTAGTACGGCATCCCATTTCACAATGCAAATCGGTAATGAGCCTGAATGAAGGAACATTTGCAAAGTATGTAAATTCTATTGAATTTACAGATAACCGGGCTATCATAGAACCGCAAATAGCCTGGCATGACCTTAATATCAATATACTCAATTTTCTTGATACTGTACCGAAAGAACAACAGCTGCGTATGCGAGGCGAAGATATTATTGAGAATCCCAGACATTACTTGCCAATAATTTGCCGTTGGCTTGGAATTCGCGATGACGATGAGGCGATTGAAGAAATGATACATACGGAACGATCTCCATTTGCATGTTTTGGCCCGTTTAGCGCGCTTTTTGGTAACGATCCTGCTTTCCTGAAAGGCCCTACTTTCCGCCCGCACAAGGTTAAAATACCATCGTTAGATATGCCAGTTCCTTGGAGAAAGGATAAAAAAGGATTGCGCCCGGAAGTGGTTGCAATGGCGCAGGAATTTGGCTATAAATAAACAAAATGGATTCGGACAGAGAATGACATTATGAGTGATTTAACCAATGAAATTAAGACTACCCGGAAAAAAATAGGCATCTCCGGTAGCGATGAACGGATTGCAGATCTAAGCAAATTAACACCTTTCCAGCAATCGCTCCGCCTTGCGACACTTCGGGAGTTTCAAGCAAAGAAGATAAAAAAGTATGTAAAAAAACAAGTAACTCAACTCAATACTAAACGCAAAATCGCCGAAGAAATTAAATTTCTATTTGATGAGCATGGGCAGCCTTCAGCCAATATGCCTATAGAAGACGTCGTTGAAGAACGCAAGCAAATCGAAAATCAAATTAGATGGTTTGAAGCGATAACTATCGAACTTCGCAATCGGCTCATTAAGATAAAAGAAATTGAAGATTACGCGCTTGATTTAATTGGTCAGGAAAGATCTGATAGTTAATTGATGCGTATAAACAGCACCATCTGGCACTTCTAATAAGTTAATCGCGCTAAACTTCCTCAATTAACCAAGCTTATTTTTCATCTTAATGATTTATCTAAAAATAATTTAATGCAAGATTATGGCGCGTAACATGCTATAGTTTCATTGTGACAAAGAAAAATTAGTGATACTTTTTATAAATTTTAAGGATGTCTTCATAAATGAAAATTTCAGCATTTTTAGTTGCAACATTTTTTGCATTAACTTTAGTAGCTTGTGGCAAACCAACTGCACCAGAAAGCGCATCTTCTGAAGGTTACGGAACAACACATGAAGGTCAACCAGCTGAAGGCCGTAACGAGCTTCCACCAGCTAAGTAATAATAGCTTTAAAGCAATAGAAATAATTTATCGTTAAATGTCGTGTAATTGACTTAGATGATACCCTGTAGGATCTGTAGTTTGTTCCTACAGGCGCTTTAAAAAATAAACCCATCTTCGTAATCATAAAATTTTCTGGTTTTTAGTTTAAAGAAAGTCACTTAATACTCGATCTTAGCCATTTCCCGCCCTCTCTTTTCATTTACAGTAGCAAGAAGCATAAGACCGAGGATAAAAAACACCAGTGTGCTGAGTATCGCTATCCGGTGATCCCCTTCAAAAATAACAATCATTCCGCCATATGTAAGCGGTCCGATGATCGCTGATAGTTTTGTAGCCAATCCCCACAAACCGAAGAATTCCCCTTGACGTCCTGGCGGCGTAAATTGCCCGACCAATGCCCTACCCGCTGATTGCGCGCCACCCAGTGCGGTGCCAATTAAATTGGCAGCTATCCAGAACAAAGCTTCATCCGTGGCCAAGTAAGCGCAAATAATCGCCGCAATCCAGATCAACAAGGTAATGGCAATACATCGGCTGGAGCCAATCCGGTCCTGTAGATGGCCAAACAGAAAGGCGCCGATAGCGGCCGTTACATTCACTACCATAATCAAGATAATCGTATCCTGGGTTTTAAACCCCATCACTTCTTGCGCATACACTGCCGCCAGCACAATAACGATATGAATACCGGAATAATAGGTAGTCAATGCGATTAAAAAGCGGAATAAGTCAGTGTGACGGCTGGCATAACGTAGCGTAATTCTTAGCCGTTCAAACCCCTTCCGTATCACATGTACATTTTGGATTGAATTTGAAACACCACTGCGTTCACGCAACCACAGCAGCGTCGGTAAAGCGGCGATGCCAAATAAAGCAGCAACAATCAGCGTGGAAACCGGTACGTAATGTGTGGCATCCAGTCCTTTATTTTCAGCATACGTCACATAAGCCAGACATAACACCAAAGCAAGCAAACCGCCTAAATAGCCCAGCGCCCAACCATACCCGGAAAGCCGCCCCATCGTCTCAGGCGTGCTGATTTCAGGCAAAAATGCTGCAATCAGATTTTCACCGCTGGCGAACATGAAAGTCGCGAGGATAACTAAAATAACCGCCAGGGTAATATCGCCAGGACCGACAAGGCTCAATAATGCGGTAAACAGCACGCAGCCTACTGTTGTAACAACCAGAAAGCGTTTCTTTGCACCGGAATAATCGGCGATAGCCCCTACCACCGGCGCACTGAGCAAAACCAGCGCATTGGCGCAAGCCATGGTCAATGTCCAAAGTAATGTGGCATGGCCATTCCCGCTCTCAGCGGCCACCACGCCGACAAAATAAGCATTGAAGATAGCGGTCAGTATGACGGTGGTGTAGCCCGAATTGGCAAAATCGTACATACACCACGCAAAACGTTCACGCCGGGTAGCTGGATCGGGTTTCTTGCTGGTTGATGGCATAGTGTGTACCGTAAGAACAGGGCAATTAACAGGCCGTTGAAAAACTATCTGCGTTGCCGCTGCGGTGTTAAAAATAGGCTCTAAATGCTCATTTATTAAGCATAAACTGCGCTTTTTCTCCTGTTTTTGCCTTGCATCGGCCACCTCGAAAACGTTTTTCAAAGGCCTGTTAAACCGCCCTACTTTCCTACCATTTTCTCTGGAATGACCCAGGATTCAAATTGTTCTGAAGTGACATACCCGGTGGCAATCGCAGCCGCTTTGAGCGTGATGCCTTCGCGATGCGCCTTTTTGGCAATCTCGGCGGCTTTGTCGTAACCGATGTGCGGATTCAACGCCGTCACCAGCATCAGCGAGTGCTGCATCAACGCATCGATCCGTTCGATATTCGCTTCGATGCCGGCGGCGCAGTGCTCGTTGAAACTGACCATGGCATCGGCGAGCAATCGCACGCTTTGGAGGAAATTATGAATAATCAGCGGCTTCATCACGTTCAATTCGAAATTCCCCAGTGCACCGCCCATGTTGACCGCGACATCGTTGCCCATCACCTGACAGCACACCATGGTCATCGCTTCCGATTGCGTCGGATTGACTTTGCCCGGCATGATGGAGCTACCCGGTTCGTTTTCGGGGATGCGTAATTCGCCGATGCCGCAACGCGGCCCCGATGCCAGCCAGCGAATATCATTGGCAATTTTCATCAGTGACGCCGCCAGCGTTTTTAACGCGCCGTGCGCATGCACCAATGCATCGTTACTCGCCAGCGCCTCGAATTTATTCGGTGCGGTGACAAACGGCAAACCGGTCAGACGCGACAATTCGGTGGCGACGCGCACGGCGAATTCCGGGTGCGCGTTCAATCCGGTGCCGACCGCCGTGCCACCCAGTGCCAGTTCGCACACATGCGCCATTGCGGCCTCAACATGGCGCAGGCCATGATCCAGTTGCGCCACGTAGCCGGAAAATTCCTGTCCCAGCGTCAACGGCGTAGCATCCTGTAAATGCGTACGGCCAATTTTGACGATGCTGTCGAACGCCTGCGATTTGCCCGCCAATGTGTCACGCAATTGCTGAATCGCCGGAATCAGCCGTTGCTGCAATTCCTGCATTGCAGCAACATGCATCGCGGTCGGAAACACATCATTCGACGATTGACCTTTGTTGACCTCGTCGTTCGGATGCACGATCCGGCTGGCGCCACGCCCGCCGCCAAGAATTTCCGAAGCCCGGTTCGCCAGCACTTCGTTCACGTTCATGTTGGTCTGCGTACCGGAACCGGTTTGCCATACCACCAACGGAAACTGATCGTCGAAATGACCGGCGATCACTTCATCGGCGGCTTCGATAATCGCTGCAGTGCTAGCGGCGTTGAGCAACCCCAAATCGTGGTTGACCTTGGCGGCGGCACGTTTAACCTTGGCCAAGGCATGAATCAACGCAACCGGCATATGCTCGCTTGAAATCTTGAAATTCTGCAACGAGCGCTGCGTTTGCGCGCCCCACAATGCTTCGGCGGGCACCTCGACCACGCCCATGGTGTCGCGTTCTTCACGGGTTTGCATGGGTAATTACCTCACTAAATGGGATGAATTAACAGGCCGTTGAAAAACTATCTGCGTTGCCGCTGCGGCGTTAAAAACAGGCTCAAAATGCTCATTTATTAAGCATAAACTGCGCTTTTTCGCCTGTTTTTGCCTTGCATCGGCTGCCTCGAAAACGTTTTTCAACAACCTGTTAAGGGATTGGTTGACCATGATTGCGATTTTGCTTAACCCAAACTCGCCCTTCAATACGCGAGCTGATCCAAGGTAATACCCATAGCCGTTGCGGCTTTCTCAAGTGTCGCCTTGCGCGGGCGTTTGGCAGCTTCGATCTGCGCGTAACCGGCTTGCGTAATCCCCATGCGTTTAGCCATTTCCTCTTGCGTCAGCATCAGGTATTCGCGCCAGGCGGCGAGCATACTGACTTCATTCATGATGCGTTTACCGACAACCTCGTTGGGAATCATGCCCGGGCGTACTACGCCGGGAAGTTTGACAAACTCAGCATAAGGCACGACGACAAAAGCCGGTTTTCCGTTGCTATCCAGGATAGTTTGGTAATTAATAAGTGCGCTCATCGCGTTTTTTCACCTCTTCAATATCAATAACATGCACGCTGCCATCAAACTCGAAAAATACCCGGTAATCACCAACCCGCAGCCGGTAGCTATACGTATGACTGGCAAGTTTCTTGACACCTTGGCAATCCGGAAAATCAGCCAACGACTGAACTTCTGTAAAAATTCTTTTGCGCACGGCGGCAACCTTGATTTTCTCAACCTGCTTAAGCGCTTTGGGTTTCCAGTCAATATCATTCACACTTATTATTATAAGCCTAAAATAAGTGTTTTAACAAAAAATATAAGAGTTAGGGTCTCTGTGAAGCTTTATTTCTTGAAATTCTGCAACGAGCGCTGCGTTTGCGCGCCCCACAACGCTGCGGCGGGTACTTTAACCACGCCCATTGTGACGCGTTCTTCACGGGTTTGCATGGGTAGTTACCTCACTATATGGATACATTGGGGGGCTGGTTTACTAAGGAGTCGCTAAATTACTCTAAACTTGTCATTCCGGCGAAGGCCGGAATCCAGAAAAACCAACAAACTGGACACCGGCTTTCGCCGGTGTGACGAATAATTTAGTATTCTCATAAGATTCCGGTTTAGCGTTTCATTCATTGCATATATGACGCTTTCTGTCCGAGGTCGCCACGACTGCTAAACGTTTTATCCGATTACAAGGCTCCTCGCGATTGCAACCAACATTATGAGCAGAATATAAAACCCCCATACTGCCGCCGAGCACCGCATCATCTTCAATGGCAACAACCCGTAGGTTGGGTTGAATGAAATGAAGCCCAACGATTGGCGACCTTGTTGATGTTGGGGTTCGTACCTCACCCCAACCTACGAGCTCTAAACTTGTCATTCCGGCGAAGGCTGGAATCCAGAAAAATCAAAGAACTGGACACCGGCTTTCGCCGGTGTGACGAATAATTTAGTATTCTCATAAAATTCCGGTTTAGCGTTTCATTCATTGCATATATGACGTTTTTTGTCCGAGTTGACACGACTGCTAAACGTTTTATCCGATTACAAGGCCCCTCGCGATTGCAACCAACATTATGAGCGGAATATAAAACCCCCATACTGCCGCCGAGCACCGCATCATCTTCAATGGCAACAACCCGTAGGTTGGGTTGAATGAAATGAAACCCAACGATTGGCGACCTTGTTGATGTTGGGGTTCGTGCCTCACCCCAACCTACGAGCTCTAAATTACTCTAAACTTGTCATTCCGGCGAAGGCCGGAATCCAGAAAAATCAAAGAACTGGACACCGGCCTTCGCCGGTGTGACGAATAATTTAGTGTTCTCATAAAATTCCGGTTTAGCGTTTCATTCATTGCATATATGACGTTTTCTGTCCGAGTTGACACGACTACTAAACGTTTTATCCGATTACAAGGCTCCTCGCGATTGCAACCAACATTATGAGCGGAATATAAAACCCCCATACTGCCGCCGAGCACCGCGTCATCTTCAATGGCAACAACCCGTAGGTTGGGTTGAATAAAATGAAACCCAACGATTGGCGATTTTGTTGATGTTGGGGTTCGTACCTCTCCCCAACCTACGAGCTGCATCCGGTGACGCAAGGTTATGCCCTGATACCTTCATTTAGGTGGTAAAACTTTATAATGGAGCATTAGAAAGTCATCGGCTTCATTGTTCATGCGATGCCAATCGTTCTTAGTTGTCAACCGACACTGAATGTCAAACTGCTGACAGACGTGCTTGTTCGTAATTGGAATAACAATGCGAGGACCGGTCCGGGAGGATAATCCATGATCTTTTGCTGATCCCCAGGTGAGAGTATAGGTATCAGGATTGAATGACGGATCTACTTCCAGCTCAAGAACTAGCGTGTCATATGGATGGAGAAAATATTGAGATTGATCAAGAAACGTCTTCATAATTCCGCCATCGTGGCACGGTCTAAACTGACTGCGCGTAAATACTTGCCCAAACGAGTCGGTTACCTTGAGGATTAGAGGTACATTGTAATCTTGATGCATTCCGCACTCACGGTAATAATTTTTCAGGGATTCGATGACGTCGTTTACGTAGCAGACGATTTGTTCAGCTTGCCTAATACTAATTGCATTTGCGTGCGCAAGATAGTTTCGAGGAACAAGTAGGCGACAGAGAAACGTTTTCGCTTCCTCTCGTCCATTTGGAAAAGCTTCTGAGAGCGGCTTCTTGAAATGCTTGCTAAATAATTCTTCCTTACAGATGATGTCTACGGCATCCTTTAGCAATACCGCGTCAATTTCGCGAGGGTAGCGAGTAGGCTCATTCGTTCGACGATTTCTAACCTGATCTGACAGGTTTTTCTTAATTAGACGACTGCCATTTGCATCGGTATACGTGAAGTAATCACCGTATGTTGGCGCCAATTGGTCATCTATTAGGCGACGAAGCCAATGCTCAAGAGCTTCGATTCGTTCTTTGCAGATACTTCGTAACTCTGCGTCGGTGACTTTTTGTAAGGCGAGACTCATTGGCTTGTTACGGTATAATCATAATAAATCAAAAAATATCGCCTAAACTGAATCGACACCGATTGCGATTATTCAACAACCCTCATTCCCAATTCAGCGCCCCGCCGGTTTGATATTCGGTCACCCGCGTCTCAAAGAAATTCTTTTCCTTCTTCAGATCGATCATTTCCGACATCCACGGGAACGGATTGTTGGCGTTCGGGTAAAGAATATCCAAACCGATTTGCTGGCAACGGCGATTCGCGATATAGCGTAAATACTCCTTGAACATCGGCGCATTCATACCCAGCACGCCGCGGGGCATGGTGTCTTCGGCATACCGGTATTCCAGCGCCACGGCTTTATGCATCAATTCATTGATTTCATCGCGAAATGCTTTGGTCCATAGATGCGGATTTTCCATTTTAATCTGGTTGATCACATCGATACCGAAGTTACAATGCATCGATTCATCCCGCAGAATATACTGATATTGCTCAGCGGCGCCGGTCATTTTATTTTGCCGGCCGAGCGCGAGTATTTGCGTAAAACCGACATAGAAGAATAACCCTTCCATAATGCAGGCGAAAACAATCAGGCTTTTGAGTAATTGCTGATCGGTTTCTTGCGTGCCCGTCTTGAAATGCGGATCGGTCAGCGTATCAATAAATGGGATCAGAAACTCGTCCTTATCGCGGATAGAAGCCACTTCATGATAGGCATTGAAGATTTCACCTTCATCCAGACCCAGCGATTCGACAATATACTGATACGCATGCGTATGAATGGCCTCCTCAAATGCCTGGCGCAACAAATATTGGCGGCACTCCGGATTGGTAATATGCCGGTAAGTGCCCAGTACGATATTATTCGCTGCCAATGAATCCGCCGTTACAAAGAAGCCCAGGTTGCGCTTGATCAGACGGCGCTCATCCTCGGTCAAGCCATTGGGATCCTTCCACAAAGAAATATCCCGGCTCATGCTGATTTCCTGCGGCATCCAATGATTGGCGCACGCGCCCAGATATTTATCCCACGCCCATTTGTATTTAAACGGCACGAGTTGATTGACGTCGGCGTTGCAATTGATGATTTGCTTGTCTTCAACCGAGACGCGCCGGTTGGCGCTTCCGGCTACGGGTTCAGCGGCAATTGCTGCGTTGGCGTGTACAGCAGCACTGCCCTGTCCATGCAATGGCGTTTGCGGCCGCAAATCAAAATCCTGTGCGTCCGTTTGAAACAATGGGTCGATGGTTAATGGTGCTTGCGCTTTAACGGGTTCGTCTTCAAATGTCAGCATGTTTACTCCTTTTCTTCTTATTCATTCGTTCGGTTATTGGCACGATTCGCAACTTTCATCATCGATCGCGCAGTATTTGATTTCGACAGTCGATACTTCCATCGCCACTTTAGCCATACCGCCATCGGCAGGCACTGCATTCAGTGAACCGGCGCGCACTGTCGATTTCTCGGCGGCTGTCGCCCCCATCGAACGCAAATAGTAAGTGGTCTTTAGACCACGAATCCAAGCCAATTTATATGTGTCATCCAGTTTTTTACCGGAAACGCCTGCCATATAAATATTCAGCGATTGCGATTGATCAATCCATTTTTGCCGCCGCGCACCGGCTTCGATCAGCCAATACGGTTCCATTTCGAATGCGGTGGCATACAGCGTGCGAATACTCTCCGGAATACGGTCTATTTTGCTGATGGCACCGTCAAAATATTTCAGATCCGAAATCATGACCTCATCCCACAGATTGAGTTTCTTCAAATCATCGACCAAAGATCGATTGGTGATCGTGAATTCACCGGACAGATTGGATTTGACATATAAGTTCTGGTAAGTCGGCTCAATACTGGCTGAAACGCCAATGATATTGGATATCGTAGCGGTAGGCGCAATCGCCAGGCAATTGGAATTACGCATGCCATGATTTTTAATACGCTGACGCAACGCATCCCAATCCAGCGTCGTGGACAAATCCGCTTCGACAAAACCGCCACGCTCTTTTCGCAGTATTTCGAGCGTGTCATGCGGAAGAATGCCGCGATCCCACAAGCTGCCTTTGTACGAACTATAGCAACCGCGTTCTTCCGCCAGTTCGGTGGAAGCCCAATAAGCCTGATACGCCACCGCTTCCATCGAACGATCGGCAAATTCCACTGCGGCATTCGAACTATAAGGAATGCCTAGTTGATGCAGGCAATCCTGAAATCCCATAATGCCTAATCCGACCGGCCGGTGCTTGAGGTTGGCATTTCTGGCTTTGGCCACTGCGTAGAAATTGATATCGATGACGTTATCCAGCATGCGCATCGCAATACTCACCGTGCGTTTCAGCTTGTCCAGATCCAGCGCACCGTCTTTCAAATGCGCCACCAGATTCACCGAACCGAGATTGCACACGGCAATTTCCTTGTCATTGGTATTCAAGGTGATTTCCGTGCATAAGTTCGAGCTGTGAACCACCCCGACATGATTTTGCGGCGAGCGGATATTGCATGGATCTTTAAAAGTAATCCATGGATGCCCTGTTTCAAACAGCATGCTCAACATCTTGCGCCACAATTGCACTGCCGGGATTTTTTTGTAGAGCTCCAGCTCGCCGCGCTCGATTTTGGCTTCGTACGCTAAATACGCTTGCTCAAACTGCTGACCGAATTTTTCGTGCAAATCCGGCACATCCGAAGGCGAGAACAAAGTCCAATCGCCACCATCCATGACTCGTTTCATGAACAAATCGGGAATCCAAGTGGCGGTATTCATGTCATGCGTGCGGCGGCGGTCGTCGCCGGTATTTTTGCGCAATTCGAGAAACTCCTCGATATCCAGATGCCAGCATTCCAGATACGCGCATACCGCCCCCTTACGTTTGCCGCCTTGATTCACCGCGACCGCCGTATCCGATACCACTTTAAGGAAAGGCACGACACCCTGCGATTTGCCGTTGGTGCCTTTGATGCGTGCACCCATGGCGCGCACTGCGGTCCAGTCATTGCCCAATCCGCCGGCATATTTGGCCAGCAAGGCATTCTCCTTGATCGCTTCGTAAATGCCGTCCAGATCGTCCGGCACCGTGGTGAGGTAGCACGATGACAATTGCGAGCGGCAAGTGCCGGAATTGAACAAAGTCGGCGTCGAGCTCATGAAATCAAAACTGGATAACACGTGATAAAACTCAATCGCGCGCGCTTCCCGGTCGATTTCGTTCAGCGCCAGCCCCATCGCCACGCGCATAAAAAACGCTTGCGGCAATTCAATACGGTTTTCTTTGATGTGTAGGAAATAGCGGTCATACAGAGTCTGCAATCCCAAATAATCAAATTGCAAATCACGCGCCGCATCGAGTACTTCGGCCAGACGCGTCAAATCAAACTGCGCCAGGCGCTCATCCAGAAGATCGGCCTCAATACCGCGTTTGATGAAAACCGGAAAGTAATCTTTATATTGCGCTTGCATCATTTGCTGCGAAACTTCCTCGCCCAGCACTTCGTAACGCATGTTATTCAACAGTAATCGTGCCGTCACATAACTATAGGCAGGATCTTTCTCGATCAAAACGCGCGCAGACAGAATCACGGATTTCCTGACTTCATCCAGCGGTACACCGTCATACAAATCTTTTACTGTGGCTTTCAGAATCAGCGAGGCATCGACGGTATTTCCCAATCCACTGCAGGAAGACTCGATCAATGCGGATAATCGGGCCATATCCAATGGCACTCTTTGCCCGTTATCCACCACATACAGTGTTTCTGCCGCCACTTCAGCAGCGGATTTCTGTTTGAGCTTGGCCCTTTCACGCGCACGGTCTTCACGATACAGCACATAAGCACGCGCCACATCGTGTTCGCCCGAGCGCATCAAAGCCAGCTCAACCTGATCCTGAATATCTTCAATATGGAAAGTACCGCTATCCGGCTGGCGGCGCAGTAATGCGCCCACAACATCATTGGTCAATCCCGCAACCACCTCGCGCACCCTGACCGACGCCGCACCCTGACCGCCATCGACCGCGATGAACGCCTTGGTCATCGCAACCGTAATTTTTCCCGGCTCAAAAGCCACCACCGCACCGTTACGGCGGATGACTCTGTACTGAGAAAAAAGGGAATTTTGGTGACTGGAATCGGTAAAACTTTGACTTCCGGAAACAGGCTTGAGGTTGATATGTTCTGTCGTAAGCTGCATCGATGATCTCTCCTGACTGATTATTCACGCGAGAAAAAATAAATTTCCATTGATTCAATGTACTATCATTTTTTTCTCAAAACCACTATATCTAGTGTCTAACACAGATGACTACGGCACCAATGGTACACCACAAATTATGACAAAGCTGCAAATTTTTGCAAACTTTTCCGCATGATTGATAATTTTTACAACAGTGTTGGGAACAGAGGGTGAAGCTAAAGATCTGCGATTCAAGGATCGTAATGCAAAGAAATGCTTTGTCACACAAGAGAACCAATAGAATTAAGGTCGTCGGAATATTCACCTAGGGTGGCAAAAAGAGAAGACAGGACGATGGGAGCTTTGGTATAAAGCCCGCTATTGCTCAAGGTGGAAAAGTTGGATGAGTTATTAACAGCGACCGCTGGATTGACGTTGTTTAGAGAATTTGTTGTCAACGCCAAATAGAAATTTCTGTTCTTCTGCAAAGTAGAAATATCCGCTTTACCCCGTTTTTCCCTTGCTACAAAACTGCACACCACTCATCACTCGCAGAATTACCAATAGTCATTTTCTCCAAAGATGAGTTGATGCAGTCTTTTGCTCCGTATTGCAATGTTGTCTAAATAACTTTTCTAAAGAAAGTAATTGAGCTGGTGATAGCTGCCTTCTTCATTACGGAACTACTTTAGCTGATTTTCAGCAATGCGCTTCGCAGCACAGGAAAGTGGATCATTTGCATCACCCAGTTCTGTTTCGTACAACCACCAGGAGCCACTATGGGCAACATATTTGACAGGGCATTCTGCTGTTCTGAAGACATGCGCACTGATGTCGCTCTCATTGCGAACCAGGAAGTAGTCGTAAAGCCAACCTTTGTTTAAATTCCAGTCAAAAGACTCCGGATGCCATGCAAATTTCGAAGATATAGCTACTGCAGCATCAGGTCTATATCTGACGAGCAATCCAAATTGTGAAAAACTGAAATCAGCAGCTCCTGAATGTTCAGCCTGGTACCAGGATGCAAAATGCAAATACATTGGTAAATTAAAAACGGAACTCTGATTGTTGTGAATCAAACCCAACATGCGTTTGTGTGGTTGCATTTTGGTTTCAATATCACGGTAACCCTTGGATTCATCATCAAAACTTGAAAATCGGAAGCAGAACGAAATGATGAGTGCTACAGGAAAAATAAAAAATAAGCTGCGCAGAAGAGTGTCATATCTCGCAGAGTGTTCTGTCGACGATGGTTTAGTTATTACAACGAACAGCATTGGGAGGCCAAATAGTGCAAAACGATTGTAGGTAAAAAAATTACCTAAAATATAATTTGGGCCAAACATCATCCATAAAAGATAAGCGACAAAAACTGCTTGTCTGGGCCTGCTGTCTGTTAAGCGAGCGCCCAGCAGGAACGGTAAAGCAAAAATCAGCAACCCAATTGCGGCGTTCGTTCTGGTGGGTCTAAGTCCGACAGCAGAAGCCAGGAATTCAATAGGTCTATATATGCTTAGTCCCCATGTACCCTCACTGTTCGCTTGTCCACCTGAACTCACCCACACAAACAAATAAATGATAACTACTGGCAGCGGGCTAATAAAAGGAAGTCCAGTAAGTAATTTTTGTTTCCATTGTGATTTGCTGGCAATGACATATAAAAATGCAAGTCCGCAACCAAATGCAGCTACAAGAAGATGTATCAATAGAAGAGTGTATGCAAAAAATGTCAACCATAGCCCGGTTCGTAAACTTGGATTTTCAGCATATTTAAATGCAGATAACAAAAACAGCAACACGATCGGTGCGCCAACAATAAAATTAAAAAACCCCCATTGGAATGCAAAGCCATAACTGATCGGAAGCATCAACCAGTCCCATCTGACATCACCACCAAAGTGTGCACGTAAACATGACGCGGTTATCGGGGTTGCAATTACGGCTGCGGCAATCAATAGTTTCACTGCCAGAAGGATGGGCAGGAATTGACTTACTCCCCAGAGAATTAGATAACCACCCAAATAAGGGCGTATCCACTCAAGGTAATAAAGATCGCGGTAAGGATAATTTGGTAGGGCAAGATTATTCAGTGTTGCAATTACCGCAGCGTGCTGCGGTATATCAATCATCGGCGGGTAATGCGAAAACAATAAAGGAGACGCGGCTAAAATACAAAATACATAAAATAGAATGCGTTCAGTTGTTAATCTCATTTAAGGTCAGTAAGGTATTATTAATTAATAATTTAATTTAGGAGTCAGCGAATAGGAAAAATGAACGCTCATCAACCATCTTCAATGTGCCGGAAAGCAATTGGGGTACCAAACACAATGCCAAACGATCAGAAATTTACAAAATTTATGCCATAGCGGCAGAAAAAACATTGATTCTATATACTTCTTTTCTATCCAGACGAAAGATACCAAGGATCTGGGTTCTTTGCCTGACTTACACGTTCAACACGTCGAAATCTTTACGGTGTACTACGGAGAGTACAAAACCTCCGGCGCACTGAAACAATTCAACGTCCGGTCAAGTTGACTGCAAGACAAACACCTACACGAGCTAGGTGAGAAAGCTTTTTACCAATGCCACACTCTTTTCCTCTGATCAATTCCATTTCTTTTCACCTTCTTGCTGGCATTCAGGCACATTGAATGCCTTGCGTACCAGATACAAAGGCCTGTTTTTTACTTCGGTGTAGATATTAGATATATAACGGGCAATCAGTCCCAATGAAATCAGGTTGATGCTGCCGAAAAATAGAGTCGACAGGATAATACTAGTGAAACCAGGTAGGATATTCTCGAACAAATACAGGTATAGGTAAAACAGCGACAGAACCCCGGTGATGCACAGAATTGCAAACCCAAAATAGAACAGAATGTTGAGCGGATTATTGGAAAGGTCCAATAACACATCAATGGCAAGATTGATCCGCTTTACCGTGTTGTAGTTACTCTTGCCCGATGCCCTTTTGGCATTGCTTACATCGACAATCTTATATTGCATGCCGATATCATGGGTAATACCCGCGATCGTCCTGATCTTTTCCGGGTAGAAACTAAAATAATCTGCCACCTTCCGGTTGAAAATCCGCATCATCAACTGGCTTTTGACAATATCCACTTTCATGATTGCGCTCATGAATCGCCAGAACAACCATGAAGTTGCTCCGTCAATCCAGTTATTCCGGCTGATTGATGCGGTATAAACAATGTCAAAGCCTTCTCTGACGGTCTTGTACAGCATGGGAATCGCCTCGGGCGGATTTTGCAAGTCCCCGTCCATAATCAGGACATAATTTCCGCGCGCGAACTGGATACCGGCACTCATGGCAACCTGTTGCCCGAAATTCCGGCTCAGGATAATGGATTTGACTTGGTTATCTTCTTCAGAAAGCATCTGCATGACATAGGCTGAATCATCCTTGCTGCCATCATCCACCAGGATAATTTCATGCGTGACGCCCATTTCACCCAGCACGGCCCTCAGCCTGTCAACCAGCTCCCGCACCATGGGCGCCGCGTTATAAATTGTTGCCACCACGGACAATTCAGGCAAAGCGGCCTGTTCCGTCATAACACAGACCCACTGGCGATCTCGGATAGCGTATAGGTTTTGATCCTGTTACCGAAGCTGGCGTGGATTTTTTTCCGGATAACGTCGCCAAAGGTCAGGCTCATAATCAGCAGGTGCGTGACCGGTTCTTTTTGCAAGTCAGCGAAGTTTTCGATAGTAACCGGGACACCGTCAAACTCCCTATAGTGCCAATGGTTCGTGTCATCAAAAAAACGAAAACCGGAAAACCGCCCGGACATGGCAATATATGGTAGTGTACGCAAGGGCACATAAAAGCCGAGACTGGCCGATTTATCCGTCACGATACTGGCTACTAACTGGTCAAACGTGGAAAGCACCTGCCTGGCCAATACGGGGAAGCGATCATGCGCTGCAGAATCATCCAGGTTTCCGTGTATATTACCTTCTGCGGTTTTTGAACGGCGTGCCGCCGCATAGAGCGATCCGCCGTAACCGGCCTTAACAACATGCAGCACCTCAAAGCCAGCACTACGCAACAGCGCCGCCAACGAGTCTTCCGTGAAATAATTGAGATGCTGGTGCATCGCCATCGAAATATCGCCGATCTCGATGCTTTCGGTCGCATCCGGCACATTAACAACCACAATCCCATCCGGGCTCAGGGCTTCGTGAATCTGCTTGAGAAAGTCCAGCGGCTTGTGGATGTGCTCAAGTACATCCACATTGAAAATCAGGTCGAACTGCTCCGTAATCAGCGGAGTCGGGAAGAAAGCCGTAACCACATTCACCCCTTTTTTGGCGCCTTCCTTTGCGGCAAACGGACTTGAATCCACACCGACAACATCATAACCCCGGTTCTTGAATCCTTCGAGGATGACACAACCACCACAGCCGATCTCCAAGACCTTGTGGATGCCGGGATTGTCCGCCAACACCTGATCGAGGAAACGAATAAAATCCACACCGTACGGTCTGGCGATTTCATTGGCATCCTGCAAGTAACCAATGTTATATTCCTGCTGGTAGATCTTCTCCAATGCATCCAGCACCGCAGCATTACGCTCTTGGATAACCAGTCCGAATTCCGGTTGCTGGGAAAACACAAACGGATAGTAATCCTGGACGATGTTGCTGCGGGCCTCACCCGTAGGACTCAGTCGCCAATAAAAAGGTAGTTTCTCGATGGCAATGCTACTCATTTCCTGTTCTCATCCGTAAAAGTTTTTTCAATGACGGAAAACGCATGGTTCAGGATGTCCGGGATAAAAAACAAGTCATCGTCCGCCATGATTCCCGCCACCTCGATATTGTTCACGCCCTTGTCGAGCACTCGCTTCTTTATTTCCCGAATACCGGCCGTATTGGCCAGGGATGGCAGCGGGAATTCCCCGCCTTTATTTTCGATCGCTGAGAATTCAAGCTTATGGCTATCCGTGATTATGCCCATACGCCGCAATTCATCCATTACTAACGCAAGGCATTGCTCATCTGGCAACTGGCTTGCCTCAAGACCCAGGCGCGAAGGCCAAAGCTCGACACAGACTGGAAAACCGTCGACCGATGCCGCCGGGCAGTAATTCGTGTAATTCGTAACCCGGAACGCCGCGAAGCCCGGATCGTAACAGTAAATATAGTAGAGCCGGCCCATCTCCGGCGGCTTGTCGAACACCAAGTTGGCATACACCACTTTCGGTCCCCTGGTCATGCTGATACCGGACATGTCGACACCAAGTGCGTGCGCCATACCCGGCCAACCAATAGTCCACAGCAAAGTACTGGTCGCCACTTCCTTGGAATCGCCATTTTTCCCGGCAATGGTTACTGAATTGACCCGATTACTCGGGCAATGCAAAGTCAGGCTGGCAATATTAGTCAGGATTTCTACTCCTTGCTGCCGCACGGCGCCTTCCAGCCGTTCGATAAAATGCTTCATGCCAAAGCGTCTGGGATACAGTGCTTTCTGGTCGTTGGTGCGATAAGGCGGCAAGTTCAGCTGATCCGGAAATGCCAGCCGTGAACGAATCTTACCTGATTGCATCAGGTCAAGCATAGTGTCCGGGTTAAACAGAATAACCCGTTCTAACGCCGTCGCCTTGACTACAAACCGATCTGCCTCTTCAACACTCATGCCATACAAGGCCTGGACAAGCGGCCGATGCACCGCCTCAACGATTTCGTTGCCAAACTGGCTCAGCAGAAGTTGCCTAGCCGAGCGTCCAGAGTCGACACTATCTGCCTCAAGGTTCAACATAAAGTCACCGAGGAACTGCTTCTTTTCCGCTTCGTTGAATGACCTCAGGTCCACATAGTGGGAATAATCCTGCAAGCGCCCCCTGAAAAACAAACCGGCAATGTCCTTCTCGTTGTTTTCATAAATGTGCCAGTCCTGTTCGTCCATCACTTCGCGATAGAGATCATCCACAACGGGATTGCATGACTCATAGATGACGTGCATACCATGGTCGAACACCCGGCCACCCGGGTACTCAATACTCTGATACATGCCGCCAGGCCGATCGGCCTTGTCAAAAATGACAATCTCGGCACCTGGATCAAGCTGTTTGATCCGGAGCGCCGCCATTAGCCCGGTCACACCGGCACCGGCAATTACGATTTTACCTTTCACCGTGGTTTCGATCATAGAACACACCCCTCTATCATTGTGCTGTACCCTACTTGACAAACTTCATGAATGAACCAGCTGAAGATCCGGTGTTGAATATAAGGTCAAGGATGGACACAGCATGGTCAAATGAACCGCTCATCTGCGGGTATTCCGGATAACCCGAATAATCCATCCATTCGACTGTGATCTCTTCCTGTTCAAATAGGGAAAGATCCAGATAAGATTTCGCTGCCGGACCGGATAGGTAGCTGTTAGCCCCGGCCGCCTTGCACAAAGCCAGCACCCTTTCTGATCTTTCTCCGCCATACTCATAGTCGGATGACCAGGTAACCCGGGTATCAATACCAAGAAAACTGTTAATCGCCCGGATGAACTCGACATTGATCTCACTCAGGTAAGCAGATCGTGGCGCTCGATATAACTCTTCAAGGAAGTCAGATGCGTCACGAAACGCCAGCGCCCGACCGTAGTTGGCCTGAAGTGTCTTCCAGTGTTTGATGTTCCAGTTGTCGAGGGACACCTTTACATCGCGGATCCTGTCAGAGATACTGTGGCGCACCGGGATGGTCAGCCACTGTACTTGGCCATTCGCCTTGATCTTGTTCCTGTTACGCCAGTCATTTTTCGTGAATTGCACATCGTCATAAATGATGAATTCATCTACAGCGGCGATCATGTCGAAATACCCCTTCCAGGGAACATAGTTCGACTGCAATATCGCAACCTTCTTCAATTTATTTCCTGCCTGCATCAATTGCACTCAACACACTCCTCGGTATCGGTTGTAGCCAAGCCGGAAACAGTGCCAATCTAAGACCTCCACCCCAAGGAGCGCAGCAAAACGCTGTCCATCAATTTGCGCACGGCCATCCAACTTTCTGGCATTAAAAACCAACTCACCCCTGATAACCGATAGTGTCCGCCACAAGCGTGCAAATTCAGCAATGCTGACATTCTTGCTATAGTCCGACATTCAGCGGAAAAAACAAACGCTCTTTTTCATATGAATCGAAAGTACTGGAAATCAGATAGTTTGTCAAACACGAGCCTCTTCCAATATGGAATGAGTCTGAAGGGCCTGCATATTTCCATCAAGGAATGAGTCTGAAATTGAATTGCTGAACCGGTCATTATGCGACAACATGAGCCTACGCAAAGTCAGCAAAAACCGGGGATCGTTTCCTAACGATGAAGCTGTAATCAAATTGTTCTATTTGGCACTCAGCAATATCGCCAAAAAATGGTCTATGCCACTTAAAGATTGGAAGCATGCGTTAAACAGGTTTACTATTCAATTTAACGAAAGAATGACTCGGCACTATTAACCACCGCTTACACAAAATCTAGGACACCCTCGATAAAAATATATCGATATCCCTAAAATATTGGTGTCTCGCTCGCACGCACCATCCAATCCACTACAGACCCTAATCTTTAGTTCCTCCAGGCATACCTCTGTGTTCCCAGGGGAAAGGATAAAAATCCAATCCGGAGAGTTTAGGTTCTATTTGTCATTGATATTATTAAAATGTTATATTAGCTAATGAAGACACGACTGGCGCGCAATCATTGATTAACAAAAACACCATCGATCTTTCCCGCTACTTCGGGATACGTACTGGTCTTATTGATGTATTCAGCTCAGATATGGGTGTTACTATTGACTAGATCTTTAACACAGTTATTGCGCTACGGCATGATTGGTGTTGTAACCAATTTAAGTTGGTATTGCATCTATCTTTTGATTACATCATTTGGCGCCGAACCTAAACTTGTCATGACAATTCTATATTTATGTGGTGCGACCACCAGTTATCTGGCTAATCGCAAATGGACTTTTCAACACAATGGATATTGGGTCAGTTCCAGTATTCGTTATGTAATTGCACATATGATGGGTTACACTCTCAATTTTTTTCTTCTTTTGATATTTGTTGATCACTATCATTATCCACACCAATGGGTTCAAGGTATTGCTATTTTTATAGTCGCCGGATTTTTATTTGTTACATTTAAATTTTTTGTTTTCAGTGAAGGTTTTAATGAAAAGAAAGATAGTCGATGACACACTGGCTATTATGCAGCCCAATACGAGATTACAATGATCCCATTTAACAAGCCATACATGTCCGGCAAAGAGCTTTCTTATATAGCTGAAGCTCACTTTCATAATATTCTTGCCGGTGATGGGCCTTTCACTAAACGATGTCACACATGGCTTGAAGCTCGCACGGGAAGTGCAAAAGTCCTGTTAACACATTCCTGCACAGCTGCTTTGGAAATGGCAGCTTTGTTACTTAATATACAGCCGGGTGATGAAATTATCATGCCGTCCTATACTTTTGTATCAACGGCGAATGCTTTTGTACTCAGGGGGGGAGTGCCGGTTTTTGTTGACATCAGGCAAGACACTCTGAATATCGATGAACATTTGATAGAAGACGCAATAACCACTCGCACTAAAGCCATTGTCCCTATTCACTATGCTGGCGTGTCATGTGAAATGGATACGATTCTGGCCATCGCCAAACGCCACAAACTCATGGTAGTAGAAGATGCAGCACAAGGCGTAATGTCCACTTACAAAGGTCGCGATCTTGGCGGCATAGGCGATCTTGGCGCTTATAGTTTTCATGAAACTAAAAATGTCATTTCTGGCGAAGGGGGATGCTTGCTTGTTAACGATGCATCTTTAGCATTACAGGCCGAGATTATTCGTGAAAAAGGTACTAATCGCACTCAATTTTTTCGCGGCCATGTTGACAAATACACATGGCAAGACGTGGGCTCCTCATTCTTACCCGGAGAACTAATCGCAGCGTTTTTGTGGGCACAGCTCGAAGAAGCCGAGCAAATCACAAAACAGCGCATGGGCATCTGGGATGAATACCACAAATTACTTGAGCCGCTGGAAAGTCATGGCCTGTTACGTAGACCAATCATTCCTGATCACTGCCAGCATAATGCACACATGTATTATGTTTTATTATCTGAGGAACTACGACGCGACAAAATACTGCAAAGAATGAAGACCGAGGAAATTGGTGCAATTTTTCACTACATTCCACTGCATTCATCCCCAGCTGGCAAGAAATTCGGACGGGCATCAGGTGAATTGGTAAACACAGATTCCTGTTCTGAAAAAATAATTCGTCTGCCATTGTGGATAGGACTCAGCAAAAACCAGCAACAAGAGGTCGTCTCTGTGCTGGAAGATGCAATCAATAATATTTAGCCGCTTATGTGGCGATCAATATTTGAATAAATCTGCTCCGCGCGCCCTGCACCTATCCCCGTGGCAAGACCGCGGCGAATCGCAAGTTAAATGATCTTCTCTAGATACTCAATCGTTAACTCGGGAACTTTGGGCACACCGATACCCAGATGCAATGGGTAGGTTTCAACTCTGTCGGTGCGCGAATAGCCTCTGCGTTGATAAAATGCGATTAACTCCGGGCGTTGCGATACCACGAACATAACAAACTTGTGCACACCCAGAGTGCGCAGCGCAAAGGTTTCCACCTGCTCGAGCATATATTTGCCGAGCCCTTTTCTTTGCAAATTTGGGTCGGAACACAGACTGGATCCCATATTATAGATTCGGCCATTTTAAGTAATGAAGTCTCAAACTAAGAATATAGCCGATGGCATAACGACAATTTTTATTTCGTGACCTTGTGGGATGTCTATTGACTTGCATTGGATCCGCGACAAAGTACCTTCCCCCCCCAGTATTGCCGTAGCTTTGAGTTTATTTCCGTGGAAGCGCGCAATCAATTACACAAATCCGAATACGATGCATTTCTTCTGATGTCAGTGTCTGTTTCAAACGATTCTCCAATTCAGGAGCAGTAGTGGGTTTCTTACCGCCATCGACAGGAGAGGGCATCCCTTCCCCATCAAACCAAAACACCACATAAATTCCATACCCATCCGTCCCCGGATCGCGAACATATTTGGCAATCAATTGCTCGTGAATCGCACGCCAAAGATCAGTACGGCTGTCTTTCTTGATTTCGATGGGAACGTTGAATCCATTAGCACCGCCAAATGAGACCTTGATGTCGGCACGCTTATCGTCCGCGTAACTACTTTCTCCCTGAGCATCAATATTGAGTTTTCCAAGCCGCTCCCGCAAATCGGACAGCAAAGCATTACGGCAATCGTTCTCTGGTTTGGATTTTTCCAGTTTTTTATTACTCATGTCGTAGCTCCAATATTGCTGGTAATCGTTGGTACTGCCATCACGAATTTTTCGTGCAATATCGCGCAAATGATCGAAAGTCAAAGCAGCCAGATCGGCAGCATTGGCCGGTTGAAGATCGGCCAATGTGTTGGCAATCTCAGCGATACTGAGGCGCTTGAACGATGCCTTGCGCCGAATAATGCGCTGAGAATGCAAAGCGTTGCACAAATGACTCTGCCAAGACTTAAGCTCAGGTAGATTCTGTAAACGTTCAAGTTCACAGACAGCTCCTTCCGTAGGGTAATTACTTAGTTTATTGATAAAGGAGCGTACCAAATCGGCTGTGTTCATGGATAAGCTAGCCCTATAAGCCCCAATTACACGTTCGGGAGAACAATCAGGTGCCAGCAATTCGATCAGATGGCTAAGTGAAGTTTCGGAAAAAGACACCCAATCGGGTAAATGGCGCTCGACGTGATCTTGATATAAAAAATTTACCAAGCATCCCTTCCGAACGGCACTCTTACCAACATGCTGAAACAACCGGGTTTCATAAATATCCGGAGCAAGCAGCAAGCCACAACTCAACCAGTACACTTGCTGCGCAGCATTCATACTTTTTAGTTCGATTTTTCGAGCAACCAATGCTGTAAAGACTTTCCGGTCAAGGTAACGCAATGCACCTTTTAGCAGCGGAACAAGTGTGTTCGGTAACTGAATTTTTCGGGCGCGTAACGAAAATTCTTCCAGAAGTTTCGGTAGCACCGCGCGTGCAACCTCACTATACGCATCGTCACACACCAAGGGACTCAGCCCGGAAACATGCTCTTTCCCCGCACGCAACATGGCCAGGAGGTAAACTAGCAGTACTTCCGCCACCAACGCAGGACGTTGCCGTACAAGTGCCTTAAGCCATTCCGAATCATTGTAATTGCCATAAGTAAGCTGGAACGCTATTAAGCGTGACAACACAGCATCTTCAAGCCGTAACGCATTGATTGGATCATTCTGAAATAATTCATCCATACCAACCAAGCAAACCAAACGAATATGATCCCATTCTGACCTAATTTCCAAATCAACAATTTCACTCACACTCGGCAAATCGTTACGATTAAGCGCTTGGCGAAAACCTGAATACGTCGCAGCAATCAGTTCTTCATCACCATTCAGGAAATTCTCAAGACGTTCGCAAGGTGTTTCCCCCCAGGTCTCGTCACTTAATCCCTCATATGCCAAAGCAAGTTTATCCAATATCTTTGGATGCGCACTACCATCACGAATAACTGCAATATGCTGACGAAAAGATTTAATCCAGCCTTTTTTCTGTTCTTCCTGCTCGATTCTGCGTTGCCGATCTTCGAGGGCGAATTTATGTTGCCAGTCCCCGATGGGACAAGATATAACTTGTTCAAACTGGACTTGAAAATTGGGATGTACCTCAATCCATCTTTCAAGAATCTCCAGCATCGAGAGAGTCAGCTCCTGTTGTTCTCTCCGCTGTTTTAGCTCCCGAATGGCTTGATCAAAATAAAATTCTGCCAATCCATGATGTTGTTCCGTTGCCGCCTTCTCCAGATACCACATTTCAATTCCGTTTGGAGGCCGTGACCGGTACAGGTGATTTTCACAGCGATACATGCAAGCATGGATATTTTCCTGATGAGCGCAACGTGCAGCGCCAAGTTCAATCATGGCTTTGTAGCGCTCAGGCCGACCAGTAAACCACGCTGCAATGAATTCAGTACTTTCCTTATCAAGCCTTGGATAACCATACTCGTTGAGACCAATACCTAACCATTCATAAATCTGTTCATCAGAAATCGTATCGCCGAACTCCTTTAATCCGCGCACCAGCAGATTTCCCGGCATACGGTTTTGATGATGCTCTTTCAGAATATGATCGATATCCGGCTTTACTTGTATGAATCTATCAAGCACAGCCAACAAGCTTTCTTTGGAAGATTTTTCCGGAAGATAGTGAATCCAAAAAACACGATAACTGCCAATCAAACTTTCAATTCTTGGAACATGCAAGTAATCAAATATTCTGTCAGGCGGAATAAGCTGCGGATAAAGCTCTTTTAGAATAATACCGAGTATTTCATCATCACAGTCTTCGACAATACCAGCGCGAATATCCTCCGCGAATTTCAGCAACGTTACACAATCATCCAGAGCATTACGAACCCACGTTTTTATCGCACTTGTTCTAACGAATCGGTGGTAGCTGCTATCGCGCGCAATAGCTTCGAGTAAATCATTAAGATTTGATAGTGGTTCGCCATAACGGATCGCTTCCAGCGCGCAATTTAATATCTCCTGATCCGTTTGCTCGCGAGAAGGCGAAATCAATATTTCACGCAATAGCGGCTCAATATCCTTCGTGCCCAATGCGCCGAAAGGTGAGGAAGAAAAATCTTCCGAACGAAACCACGGATTGCGTTGCGCTTCATTTTTTAAAGCGGCAAAAACAAATTGTTTATCCGCCAATGGGAAATGCCGCACATCGCCATACAGCACCACACCCAATGGGTCGCGTTCGATTAAGAGGCGGCGCGACTCATTAAGACAATGAACCGAAAGCCATGCGGCAAATCCGCGCAGATCGGTGACTACGCCGCCATCCGCACCTGTCATCAATGCAAGCACGCGGCCAAACGGCAAACCATCATCCTTGATACGTGAAGCAAGGTGGCGCGCCCCAAGAAATTCAGCAATGCTGCGATGAGTCGGGACGCGCAATTCTTCACCATCACCCTGAAACAAATTGGTTTTCAGTGCAGCAAACAGTGGAAGATTAGACTCTATCAATTCCTTCCAGGAAGGATGCTGATCATCTACCCGTTCTTCATCGAGCGAAAAACCAGCCACACCCGATAACAACTGAATGGCACACAAATATCCTACAGCATCCAGCAGTATATCTTCGGGAAATGGCTGTTCCCGTTTTGCTTGACGGTGCTCGCGATTTTCTTCTTTTATAAGCTTTCTGCAAGCCATTTCATAAACCTGCATACGGCTTTGAGGCCATTCATCACCGCCTACTGCTTCAACCAGCAAATTCAATATCTGCGGATTGCGCAATAATTCATCCAACTGGTGTTCGCGTGCCTGGCGCATAAATTTAGCCGGATCGGAGACTGTTGGTTTGTGCCGGAGAATTTCGGCGATGTCATTATCATTCAAGGGATCAAGATGCAACGCGATGATTTCACTATCTGGCGATACCCACTTCAAGGCTTCGCTGTCACTTGCACCTCGCCAATCTGCTTCGCGGCACGACAGACGGAATCGTGGACGGTCGAGTCTTGCCAGATGTTTTCGAATGTCGTCAAGTGGTATTCTGCTATCACCACCACCGGCACGCATCTCGTCCAATCCGTCAATGAACAGGGTTTTGCCTTGGTACTCCACTCCAGGTTCGAAAGTGGCAAAGTCTCGCGCGCTAATATACTTGTCACCGGATTCTTCCGCTTCTTGCTTAAAGGATGTAGTTTTACCCAATCCCGGATCGCCCAGTAACACGTATGCAGCTTGATCACGAAAGGATTCCAAAGGAAAGCTTCTTCGCTCTTGCGCATTATCCGATCTGCGCGTGCAGGTACGCTGCACATGGAAAAGCTCTTCTTCCTTATTCAAGGCCTATGCTCTACGAAAGAAAGAGACTTCAGAAATCGAAGCATATTTCAGGGTTGTACTGTGCGATTGACATTAAAATGTTATTGTTTGTATTAATCTGTACCAAGTTTAAATGCATTCGCGATAAATTCGACATCGAGAGAATCCATTATCGCAGGTCTTTGGGGTCACACAAATCCAAATCTTTGGGATCAGGTACAGAATCAAGAATCCAATACCGGCAACGCACCCAACAAGATCACAAATCAAAAATCAAACTTAATTCATCGGCTATATTCTCAATTCTGGACCTGGCTCCATGCTTCAATAACTGTCATTTCGAGCATAGCGAGAAATCTATACTGCTGTTCCCCAAAGATTCCTCACTTCATTCGGAATGACAAGGTGGTTTATTCAGAGACTCCTCAACCAGGATGGTGAGATAATCCCGCCTGGAGAGCATGCCCGTTAATGTTTCTACGAGAGGATTATGATGCGCTTTATTTCTTCGTCGAATTGGCATAAAAGTTCTTTAGTACTCCGATTTCTGTTGTTAGGGGTTGCGACGACAATCAGTTTCTCAATTTCGGCCAGTCAGACTACCGGCGCGGAGAAACACCCATTGAATACAATTGAGATCGCAGGTATCTCGTTAAATACACCGCCGGAAACGATAGCAAAAATTTTGCAAGCGCAAGATTACATCCCAGTCAATGAAACCCTCTATACCAAGCAGAAACCGGCACAAAACGTGCGCAGCACCGTCTATCGCATCGAAATCGAGGATACGGCAACATCCCGCCAGTTGAGTTGAATGTGGCCGTTGAAATGGTACAGAAATTGGATACGGAATCATCTCCGAAGGTGTTGAGAAACCGGAATAGCTTGATATTCTGAAAGATTTCGGTTGTGAAATCGTTCAGGGTTATCTGTTTAGTAAACCAATCAATGTCGCAGCCCTCTCAGAATTACTCCGCAATGAAACGCACAAAAAGATTCTCGGGCAATACCGGTTGGATAAGATTGCGTAGTGGAGAGGAAGCTTTAGCTCAGGAAGATTCCGGGAAATCCGACTGCTAAGTGGATTCCCCGGCTGTGTTACGAAACTGAATTAAACGTTTGCTTTTCTGCGCAGCATAAAACCGAGCATTCCTAAGCCGACGAGCAGCATGGCGTAGGTTTCCGGTTCCGGTACCGCGGATACCGATACGTTATCGAGCAATAAACCAAAGTTGTCTCCACCCAGATTCTCGAAGTTGAAGCTATAAATACCAGAAGCCGCCGGGGTGAAATTTAAGTTATACGTTGTCAGCCCGGCACTACTGCCTAACGTAGCGGAGGTGCTGGCAGTGCCGAAATTGACATTGGCGGTTTCAGTCGAACCGCGCTGGCTGCCGGCCAGATCGAATGACAAGGTATAGGTAACGCCGCCGGTGAGATTGACGTTGTTGGCAAAAATACCACTATTGCTGGTGCTGCCGTCCAAATCGATATAGTTTCCGTTACCGGGTAAGATATCGATAAAACTGGTTCCGATTAAATCAACCGTGCCACTTGAAACTGTCCATCCGCTTGCAACGGGCGGCGTCCAGTTGAGTATCAATGGCGAATAGCTATCGAAATTGTCGGAAAAAATGGTGACGGCCGCACTGGCTGGTGCAGCGAATACGGTGGTTATCGCTGCCGCAATAACCGTTGATTTGAGTTTATTCATAGAATCTCCATGTTTACTTATTTGGTTAATCGGTGTATCTCTTTTGTTGAACCGTGCGTGATATATTTTTTGTTGCTATTACAAGTGATTGTTAAATTATACTCTTTCTTGGTCCACTTTCTCCAGTAGCGATGTTACTTATCAGATTATGCGGACGCAATAGCAAATGGTTCCCGATTTTTCTAGTACATTTGTCCTATTTTCTGCCGGAATCGGTCGTAAAGGCGCGCGATTCACCGCAATAGACAGTAAATTTCCACCGGGAAAACATTACTCGATAGATATCTTATTGACCTGGTCAAGTAAAACCGGACACCCCAGTTAAGCAACTTTCATCGTTTTTGCTGCTTCAGCTTCATATTGGTTCGGACTTTTGTAATCCAGGTATGAATGCAGTCTTTGGTTGTTATAAAACAC
>NZ_JAKFWH010000063.1 GCF_021731985.1 Nitrosomonas sp. | reverse complement strand
TCCGGATCTTTCAGATCTTTTTCTGCTTGCTGGAAAAATAATAATCTTTTTTCATCCGGTAATTCGCGCACCAGTTTCCGGATACGCTCTTCCGCTTCCTGAATTGCTTCTTTCGTTTTCATTATTTTTGCACACCCGCTTTGAAAGTCAGCGGGCCAGCGTAATAATGACTGCTTCCCGTTTCCAGAACAGCATAAAGCGCTTCTGCTCGACAAACTGGAATACCAGTGTCCAGCCATCCGCCGCCTCTTTATTCAATGTCGTTTCCAGCCGCTTGATCGGAATCCCCGACGCCCCCAGGAAAATCGTTCCGATTCCGCCTTCTGTCACATGTAACACTTTGTATTCCTTATAAGCCATCTTTTAATCTCCTGCGGTTTAATCAGAATGAATCCATTCAGAAAGTGAATTCTGCGAACCCTGCGTGTCATTAACTGGCACAGCATTCCAGAAATTTCTCAAAACTATACCGCTCCCATTCCTTGTGCTGCGAGAACCCGCCTTCGATACGCGACCATCCCCATTAACAGCATGCACACTACCGCGATGACCGCAGGAAATAAGAGGGTCGTGACCGAGTAGTTCTCAAACGCCATCATGACCAGCAGATTACGCACCGTGAACAAACCAAAAAACAGCAACGATTCTGAATACGGAAAGTGATAGGCTTTCCTGATCGTAGGTCCGAATCCGATTACATCGACAGTAGTCAGCAAAACCACCGCCCATAACGGATCTGACGTAAAGTACCACAGCGGCAAAGAAGACAGCGCCGCAACAAAAAATAACCAATCGGTTTTCGTGATGGTCACATCGGCACGTTTCAAGTAAGCCAGAAATGCAATAAATATCGTAATGCTGCCTGAAACACCGATCGGCCAAGCACCCACACCGCCTTTGTCCTCTAACTGCGCCAGAAAAGCCAGAAAGGTGGTCGCACCCCAAATCACCCAGGAAAAGACATGCGGTTTCACTGTGCCGCCCAGGATTGCACGAATATAGGGAACAAACGCCATCAATGTGAGCACGATGGCCACACCGCTTAAAATCTCTTTGTAAAACATAACCCCTTTTTCTTCTTCGCTTACGGCAACCATGAATAACAGTCATTTCGGGCACAATGAGAAATCTATATTGCGGATTATTCAACTCGTAATCCGCATTCACAAGTAGGACGTAATAGTCGATAGCCGGACTACGCAGCAGGTTGGATTCCCCACGGTACAACATGCGGAAAGCCACTATTGCACCCTACGGCTTTTTTATTAACAACCACAAAAGAAAACCCCGCCATACAGACGGGATTATTTGAAATACAACTAAATCAGTTTAGGTGTTTGGCTTGCTGCGCCGAGCCGAGAATGCCAACAACCCTAATCCAGCCAGTAACATTGCATACGTGCTCGGCTCCGGTACGGCGGTCAGTACATCAAAACGCAGGGTTGGTTGATCGGCAACGGTAAGCAAATTCCAATCACTGCCATACTCGACCGTCACTGAATCAGCCATCCAGCTGACAATCGGATCACCCGGTCGAGGAGGAGCGGTATCATTGTTGATCGGATCAAAGAAAAAGCCAAGGTAGCCATTCTCATTTGGGTTGAACACCGCACCAATGATGTTTACAGGATTTCCTCCAGATTGAAAGTTGAGGTCAGACAATGTGAGACTCACACCGCTTATCGTATGCGCAGAAAATATCGACTCAATCCGTAGATCGAAACTATCCGCATCAACCCATGCCAAATGAACGGTAAAATCGCCAGCATTGAGGTTGATGTCATCGGAACCGATAGCGGGCTGGCCAGCAATGCCCGTTGCACCGGCAATGGAATTGCCATCAACGTTCCCGTCCAACTGGAACGGGTCGTTCAAAACAGATGCGGCATTGGCGTGACCTAGCGTACCAATCAAGAGCGCGAGCATAGCACTGAGCGTAATCTTATTTATTTTATTCATAGTTTTTCCTCTCTGTTATTTGACTGATATTAGATACTTTTACCTAATTATCTATAACCTTCAGCCAATTTTATAAACCTGGCCATTAAATTGTTTAAAGCGATATTTCTTAAACCCAGGATAAAAGAAAAATAAAATGTACTTTTCTTCAGAAATGAATGTACAGAGAGTCGAATTGGTTGTCAAAATTAGATCCGATTAGTGTGGAGAACAAATAAACTGTCCGCGGCGCAATACGCGGAAGACCGCTATTGCACCCTACGGCCCTACGGGGCCCCTCATGTTATGACTGAAGCAAGCCTTCAAGCTTAATTTTCATACCTGCACTCACCAACTCCTGTGCTACTTTAGTACGCCACGCACCCTTTTCGTCAAGTTCGGTGAACAAAACACCGTGAAGGTCAGATGGAACATCAAGCCCTGAAATATACAGTGCTGACACACGACTCCGACCCAACTTACCAGCAAAATAACCAAGTTCAAGTATTACATTCTGACGCGCTCTAGGAACGAGCATTTGTTCCGGGCCAACTTTGGATCCAACATCGTCCCCAGTCATAAGTACAACTGCAAAGGGCACGTCATCAGCAAAAGCTTCAAACTTTTCAATGATTGTCCTCCCTTCATTAGCTTGTTCATGGAGAATAATAGGCTCAAGACCTATACGCTCCAGGAAACGCGCAACCGACTCTTTCGCTTCATTATTATGACCATGCACCAGAAAAACTTTTCGGGAGTTTGATTTAGATGCAAACATACGCTGCGCAGGATCAATCTGAGATTTTGTTTCAGCCAAGCCGACAGATTCAACTCGAAGCGCCAATCCTTCGAGATGACCTAGCTGGCGATCACGATAACGCCTCCAAGAACGATCAGCATTCCCTTCGTCAAATGCCACGAATGCCGAAGCCGCTTCTTCTCCCATTGCTGCTTGAAGAAAGGCAGTAACTCTACGGGACCAGCTTGAGTATGCGTCCGCATCGTCGCATTTCCAACCAATTTCAATTAATAATTCCACTCGCTGAACAAAAGACTCCATCGCGACTCCTTAGCACGCAGATACTCTCTCTTTTTTCACTAATTCCCCGATCTCTTTTTTTACTCCCAAATCACCATCTTAAAGCGCTCTTTAACGATGCCAAAGTAATTACACTTCCAATCGCTTTGCGCAAAGAAATCCAAGTGGTGCCATTGGTCTTTTTGTTTCAGGATTCGGGCTGCGGCATCGTCCCAATCCGTGGCTGCAAATTTTACCTCTAGCTGGCGCTTACGTTCTGCGACTTCCGCAAAATCAAAACCGTCGTATTCCCAGTGCAGTACTTCAAAGACATTGCCTGCGCGATCTGCATAATCCATGCTGAAGTCCAGACCCCACTTGGGGCGCATTTTGATGATTTTGTAGACCAGAGGATTTGTTTGCGCCCAGCGTTCAAGTTGTTCAAGTGCTTCTCCGGAATACCCTTTGCGTTCAAATAACAAACTGTGGTTAAGCACTGCGCCTTCCACCCTGTCCGGTTGTGTAAACCAAGGCGCCTTTAAAGCATGTCGATGTTCTCGATGCGCGTGAAAAGGCATTAAGTTAGCCACTGCATAACATTGTTCCAGATCCGTTAAGTCGTAACCGTTTTGATCAAAAAGCGCCAAATCGCAGGCTAAAGGCGGACACAACCTGTCAAGCGGTTGATCCCAATATCCGATGGGGTTGAGTTGATTGTCTGTTAGATCTAAGTAACTCATGCCTATAGAAGAAAAACGTTCTTTTTCATAAAAAATCGACTGGAAGGCATATTTGCTGTCAAATCCATGGGTGATTGATCAGATAATCACTTCATTCCGATTCACTGAGTACTCAAAAAGTTATCGATTTGGATTCATTTTTGGCTTGAAGTGAAAGGCACTCAGATAAAGCGATCAGCTCAATTATGAAGCGAACTGAAAAAAGTACATCGCTCTGGATTCAGCAAGGCTGAGGCGATCACGCTGAATTCCAGGTAAGTAGCGATGATTCTCATATTCACGCTCAGTGCATAATGTCTAATACCCATATCAAGTACTCGCTTTATCAAGCGCACCCAACTGATACAGATTACGGCCGAAGAATGATACGCGCCTTCCTATGCATCTTCATTACTTTGTATGATTCTTTGTAAGAAATTTGATAGCCATCAACCAAGAATTTGGCTGAAAATCGGTTTCCTTATGAGATGCGAGTTACCTAACAGAGCAATTCAGTTGCTGTTCCAACGAAGCAATATTTTCTGCGATGGCCATCATCTGCGAATCAATACAATTTGCCACCCAGCCAGCCAATACCAGGCCGCAGACTGTATTGGCTCTTATCGCCAGCCATTCTACGCATCAAGCAATAAAAAGCACGAAGAATTTTCTTCGTGCTCTTCGTGCCGTCCTTCGTAGCTAAGTCTGCTTTACACGTGCGTAATAGCGAAGGCCTTCAGGTCAACCTGCAATGGCCCGCCGCGCGGCCCGTCCAGATAAGTCAGCCGATCGTAGCCGTTTGTCGCCAGCGCATACACGTGCAATGCCTCAGCGAAAGCAGCGCGCGTGCAAGGCGTTTCACCGACAGGCAAGCCGCTCGTCATCAACGCGTCGATCGTCAGGTTCTTGCTGAAGGTATCGCCAACCCGAGTGAAACCATTGACGCTGGCCGCTTCGACGAGGCCAGAAGCCGACGCTTCGCTGATATCCGTAGCCACCCGCACCACGCGGAAGTGAAACGATGCGAAGTTGGCGGGATGACTGGCACGAAACGAGATGTGCGCCGTGTCGGTAAGGCTGCTGTACTCTAGGAAACCGCAGTGCCCGGCTGGCACACCGTTGACGGTGACATCCTCGATGTTACCAAAGCACACGCGATTATCGACCTGCACCACCAACCGATAGCCCACCACATGCAAGGTAACTGGATCAATCAGCACCCGATCGGCCGTGGCTGCCGACGTGGTGTATGAGCCTTCAACCAACGGCGCAGGATCGGTAATTTCGTACAATTCCACACCGTCCGCCGTTAGATCCACACGCACCATCGCTGCGCCCACTTTACGGAAGAGTTCCATCTTCAACTCATACTTGCCATCGGACAGATCCGTCGTGTCGAAATAGGCGCTCGCCAAATCGTAACCTTCGTCCAGCACTTCCCAGTCTTCACCACCGGCAGGCAGGACCGGATCGATAATAGTGTAGGAACCTGCCACCGTGGTATCGGGGCCGATCTGTACGGACTTGTACACCACCGGATCACCGGGGCCCGTCGCCTCGCGATAGTGGCGTGAGACGGTGCGACCCGCAAGGATGTCGTCCATAACGGTCCAATCGCTTTCGTTAATGCTACCGAGCGGACGATACGACCAGCGATAGTGGGTGATGCTCGCTGCCTTCAGACCGTTACCAAAGTCTACGCGCGGTTCCAGTGTTGCACCGAATGGCGAAGGTTTAGTAGTGTCGATCCAGCCTTCCTTCACTTGTCCCTCTTTCGCCTTCTCCGCAGGTACGAACGAGTCACGATAGATCTCACCCATGCTCACCTGCCGCCCAATGGTCTTGACCACTACCTTCTTGCCCAACAGTTCTGGTTGTTCGCCGCAGCCATGGACACGCGGATCGGTCATGCGGATGATCACTTCGGTACCGCACACGTAATTCCAGTAGGTATTGCAGCGGATCGATGGGTGATACACCGTGGTCCACGTACCCCCGATCGAATACTCCGTCCAGAAGTATAGATCGGGCTTATCGCCGGAACACGGATAGTAGATCGTCGTGTCGAAGCGGCCGTGCGCATCGGTTTCAATGACGGCCAGCTCATCACAGTCGTAACGGAACCACGGCCACAACCAATCCCAGTAGCACCAGTAAATCTTGATCAAATCGACGTGTTTGATCAACGCGTCGCGCACCAATCCGATCGAACCTGTAGTCAACGCGGCGCGTGATTCAAAGGCCAGTGTTGCCATTTTCGGAGGAAGCGGCTGCGGATTAAGCATGGCAGCGCTCACATTCGAGGCCCGTGACATGGCTTGCATTTTCAGATTGGCGGGCGGATCGGGTTGCGGATTGAAACCCACCTGGGAGCCGTCGAACTTGCTTAAGACATTGGCGGCTTTCTCAAATACTGGAATCGGATCGATGTAGCTCGGATCCAATCTGTACGGCGGATCAGGCGGATTGGGAATCGGGATGGGATGGTCGATAGCCCAAATCAATTCATCGCGCAACCGATAGATAATGTCATCTGGCAACTGTAAGATGATCCACGGCAAGCGATCGACTTCACAGATGTGGACACGGGCATGACACACCGGCTTCTCATACGTAACACCGCCTAGTGTCTCGACCTTAATGGCGCGTCCGCGTACGCGACATGCACACCAATACCAGTACGGCCACAGAATCTCAGGCACGGGCAGCAGTTCGTACACTTCGCGCCCCCGTTCAAACTTCCACATCGGCTCGTAGGCATTGATGTGCGCCATCGTTTGCAAGGTGGGCATCTTGCCGCGTTCTTTGAGCAGATCGGGGGCAACAAACAGGCGGGCTCGCCTCAATTGATCAGATGTCAGACTGAGCGAAGCTTCACCTTCATGCAGCGGCGTACTGGTCATAAACTTACCTTGCTCATCGAAAACATACAGGCTAGCACTGATAGGCTTGTCGAGCTTACCGTCATAGCCCACTTTAAAGCGGATGGAATTTCGTTTGGATTCGGATTTAGTTGCCATCATTCACCTCCTCAGACAGATATAGGAAAAATAAACGCGCGTTTTTTACTACTGTAAATATAGTAAAAGTATAAACATTATGCAGCTTAATCATTGGATGCATTGTGATATTTATCACACCAAGTTCTATTTATTTCAATGAGCTAAGAAAAGATCAATCGAGTCTGATAGTAAATTGCTCATGTTAAGATCCAGGAATTTTTTGTAGCAAAAAACTACCCAGTTACAGCAAAAGAATTAGGCCAAGAATGATTAATTTCGGCTAATTATTTATCAAACTTGCTTTTTGAATTTATTGATATAGCGATGAATCACGATCGCCTATTTCAACGAAAACAAAATTTTTTCTGGATGATGATCTGTTTAAAGTTTTGAGATATCTAATAACCCAGCACTCTGCTGAATATCGGCTTCTCTGCGAAACGGCAGAGTCCCTAGCAGCGGGCAATCCAACCGCTGCTCCAATGTCGCAATATTCTCGGCAACCACGCTCATCTGCGGATCAACACAATTCGCCACCCAACCTGGCAATGTCAATCCGACAGCCTGTATTGCCTGAGCCGTTAGCAATGCGTGATTCAGACAACCCAAGCGCATGCCAACCACCAGTATCACCGGAAGATTCAACATTTTCACCAGATCCGCGCCATTCTGCCTTTCATTGATCGGTACCAGAAACCCGCCTGCACCTTCGACGATGACAAGATCCGCTATTGCACTGAGTTGTTGATAAGCGTGATGAATCACCAACAGATCAATTTCCGTTCCCGATTGTCGTGCGGCAAGGTGCGGGGAAATGGGCAGATCGAATGCATAGGGGTTCATTTGCTGGCGGGTAACGTTCACGTTGCTGGCGGTGAGCAATTGTTCCACATCCAGCCACTGACCATTTTCGCTACCGGCTACAATCGGCTTCATACCGGCAACTTTTTTGCCTTGTGCGGCAAACGCATGGAGTAATGCACAACTCACAGTGGTTTTACCGATGCCGGTATCGGTGCCGGTAACAAAAAAACCTGTAGCCATGGAAGCTGGTTACCCCATTAAACCCAATTGCCTGCGCGTTTCCGGCGTCAACACGGATTTGCGCGATTGCGGTTTCCAGGCGTGGCCGTACACCACTTCATACGTGGCGGGCAATTTTCCATCTCGGCGTAATTTTTCATATTCCGCGATGGCTTTCTGCCACTTGTTTTTCCCCATCATCCCTTGATTCCGGCCTAGTGTCACGTTATGCGCACCGATGGCTTTTAAATCGCGCATCACACTCGTGACATCCGGGTAGGTCAAGGTAATATATTCCATGTCCATAACCGGCGTGGAGAAACCATTGTGCACCAGCAGATCGCCGATATCATGCATATCGATAAAGCGATTAACGTGACTGAACGCATCCACTTGCGCAAAAGACTGGCGCAATTCCTTCAGCGTATCCGGGCCAAAGGTGCTGAACATCACCAAACCATCGGTACGCAAAATCCGGTGCATTTCGGCAAACGTGTGCTCCAGATCATTACACCATTGCAGCGCGAGATTCGACCATATCATGCCGACACTTTCATTTTTAATCGGAACTTGCTCAATATCGGCGCAAACATAGTAAGAATGTTGTTGCAGTAACGGCAGCAAGCGCTGCCACCAGGCTGTGTTCGGCCGGGCATGCGACAGCATCGTCCAAGCAATATCCATCGCAATCAATTGACTGTTTGGATAGCGTTTGGCCAACTGCTGACTGCCATAGCCCGTTCCGCTGCCGGCATCGAGAATCACATCCGGCTGATATTTGATGTATTCCAGGCGCGACAGCATGCGGTTACTGATTTCACGTTGCAGCACAGCCGCTGGGTCGTAGCTGCTCGCCGCGCGTTCAAACGCGGTGCGCAATTGTTTTTTATCAAGCGTGTATTCGGAATTCATTGAGACAAGTCACAAATTGATCGGGGTAAGATAAAAACGGTGCGTGCCCGCAATGCGGAAACATCACCCGTTGCGATTGCGCTAATTGCTGATGCATCCAATCGGCGGCGGCAGGATGCGTAATCACGTCATTTTCACCATGCAATAATAAAACTGGCTGCTTGATCGCTGCCACACGATCACGTAAATCACTCTCTTGCAAAATCCTGAGCCCCTTCTGCAATGCATCCGGATAGGGTTCGGCGCGCTGAAAAAAGTGCTTGCGCAGTTGCAGCAGAATCTTGCTCGCATCCCGGTCACCGCTCATTTGCAGCGTCAGGAAGCGGTTAATCGTGGTTGCATAATTGAGTTTCAGATTCTCTAAAAACAGTTGCAACAATTTGCGCTCCATTCCCCACTCCCAATCGTCGCGTTTGGCAAAACAGGGCGTCGTCGAAATCAAAATCAGTTGCTGCACACGTTCCGGTTCACGTAGCGCCAGTTCCATCGCAATCTGCCCGCCCAGTGACCAACCGCCCACCATGCAATGCTCGGGCAAAATTTTCGTGATGATCTCAACGAGGTGATTCAGTGTTCCCGGTTCACACGCGGGACTCAATCCATGCCCGGGCAGATCGATCAAATGTAACCGGAACTGCTGACTCAATTGTTCGCGAACGCCGCTCCAGATTCCACTGTGCATGGCCCAGCCATGTAATAAAACGAGATCAGGACCGTTCCCTATCGATTCGACATGCAGAAACGTCATGAATGACTTGCCAATTCATTCAATGCCTGCGTCAGGCGCAGAATATCGTGCGGCTGATGCGCGGCGGACAAAGATATACGTAATCGCGCCTTACCTTGCGGCACCGTCGGCGGGCGAATCGCCGGAACCAAAATTCCGCGTTCACGTAATGCCTGACTAACGCGCACTGCTTCATGGCTTTCACCAATCAACAAGGGTTGAATCGGCGTGCTGGAAGGCAGCAATTTCCAGGACGAGGACAGTAAGTCTTTTTTCAATTGTGCCCTGTTTTGCAGCAAAGCTTCACGCCGCCATTCGTCTTGTTCAATCAGTTTCAGGCTCGTCAATAGTGCGTGCGAGAGCAATGGTGGCGAAGCTGTTGTGTAGATATAACTGCGCGCAGACTGGATCAAAGTTTCGATCACATCGGCTTGTGCGGCAACAAATGCACCGAATACACCGGCGGCTTTACCCAGCGTTGCCATATACACGATGTTCGGTGAATGAACACTGGCGCTATCCGGCAAGAATAAGCTGCCTCGCCCCTGCCGCCCTAATACACCAAAACCATGGGCATCATCCAATAGCAACAGCGCATGATATTCTTCACACAGTGCAATCAGCTGCCTGATCGGTGCGATATCGCCTTCCATACTGAACACGGCATCAGAAATAACCAGCTTGCGCCGGGCATTGGAAGCCGCTAAGCGTTGCTCCAAAGCAGCGAGATCCAGATGCGGAAAGCGAATAAATTTAGCTCGTGACAGTAACGCCGCATCATTCAGCGAAGCATGGTTCAGTTTATCCGCAAAAATCGCATCTTCACGTCCCACCAAGGCTGTGACCACACCGATATTTGCCATATACCCGGTAGAAAACAGTAGCGCTCTTGGAAAACCGGTAAACTGCGCCAAAGTTTCTTCCAGAATATGATGCGCGGCAGAATGGCCATGGATGAGATGCGATGCGCCTGCACCCACGCCATAGTGCTGCGCGCCTTCGCAAGCCGAATGAATCAAGTCCGGATGATTGGCCAATCCCAGGTAATCATTACTGCTGAATGCCAGATAATCATGGCCATCAATGGTGATATGGCTTGTTTGCGGGCTTTCCACGACTTGCCGGAAACGCCGCAACCCTTGCTGCTCGCGGGCACGCAGTTGTTCAGCCAAATCTGGAAACATGCGTTACAGCGCGTGTAGCCCCAGTTTGTCCAATAACGCCCGGTCACGATCTGTTTCCGGATTTCCCGTCGTCAACAATTTATCGCCATAAAAAATCGAATTGGCACCGGCCAGAAAACACAGCGCTTGTACGGCGTCCGACATTTCCTGCCGGCCAGCAGACAACCGCACCATCGCTTTCGGCATGGTAATCCGCGCTGCTGCAATCGTACGCACAAACTCCAACGGATCCAAAGCTGCTGTGCCATACAGTGGTGTGCCCTGAACTTGCACCAGATGATTGATCGGAACGGATTCTGGATAAGGATTCAGATTGGCCAATTGCGCGATCAGTCCGGCGCGCGATAAACGCGTTTCCCCCATCCCGACAATACCGCCACAGCACACGTTAATTCCAGCATTGCGCACTTGCTGCAACGTATCCAGGCGATCCTGATATTGCCGTGTGGTAATGATTTCTTCATAAAATTCCGGTGCGGTATCGAGATTGTGATTGTAATAATCCAAACCGGCATCACCAAGTTGTTGCGCCTGGCCGGGTTTTAATAATCCCAATGTCGCACAGGTTTCCATCCCCAACGATTTAACCGCGCGCACCATTTCGGTCATTTTGTCCATATCCCGTTGTTTCGGCCCACGCCACGCCGCCCCCATGCAAAACCGCGAAGCACCGTTAGCTTTTGCTGCAGCCGCTGCGGACACGACTTCATCCAGCGACAACATGTCCTGATTATCAACACCGGTATGATACCGCGCCGCTTGCGGACAGTAACCGCAGTCTTCCGGACAACCGCCTGTTTTGACTGAAATCAATGTGGATAATTGCACGCCGTTGGCGTCATGATGCTGGCGATGAATAGATTGTGCGCGGTAAATCAGATCGTTAAATGGCGTATCCAATAACGACTGAACTTCTGCCACACTCCAATAGACTGAGTCATCTGATTTTCCGGTTATACTGCTTGAATCATTTTGTGTTTCGCTGATTGTGAGAGAATCCAAATTCATACCGATTTACCTGTCTTTTTGTTTAAGTGGCGCATCATTCGCGCCAGTTGCCGATAAATTTGGATGATCAAGGATTCAATGGACATTGTCAATTTTTCCATACCCCCATTTTTAAACAAGTGATTAATCATCGTGCAAATCTTGAGCCAGAAAAATTGTGTGTTGTGCGATATCCCTGCAAAACAGGATTTATGCGAGCCTTGTTATAATCACTTACCGCAATTGCCGCTTAACCATTGTCCTATTTGCCTGTGGCCAGTGCCAACAGCGGAAATCTGTGGCGCTTGCTTAACAAAACCGCCTGCATTCACACGTACCATCGCAGCACTTCGCTATACCTTTCCTGTCGATGCAATGATTCATGCGTTAAAATATCAAACTGATCTCGCTATCGCACCGATTCTCGCCCGCTTCTTCATTACACGATTTAAGGCAACAGAGAAGATAATACCGGATGTCATCATACCGATGCCGCTACATCCGATCAGGTTGCGTGAGCGCGGATTCAATCAGGCTATGGAAATCAGTCGATATATCTCGAAACATATGGGGATTGTTTTATTACCCGATAGTTGTCAGCGTATCAAACATACGCCGCCACAAACCGGATTAGCTTGGAAGGATCGCCAGAAAAATATCCGTAAGGCTTTTAGTTGTCGTATAGATTTGTCAGGCAAACATGTCGCACTGGTCGATGACGTGATGACAACTGGCACCACATTAAACGAATTGGCTAAAATATTACGTAAGCAAGGTGCTGCTGAAATCAGTAACTGGGTTATCGCCAGAACTTTACCAGAGATAAATCAGATCGGCTCCCACAGGCTGTGACAGATACTTAATCAACGCTACCCGCATGTTTAACATCATTCTTTACCAACCGGAAATTCCGCCCAATACGGGTAATATCATCCGCTTGTGCGCCAACACCGGCATGCAATTGCATCTCGTTAAACCGTTGGGTTTTCCACTGAAAGACAAGCAGTTATTGCGTGCCGGCCTGGATTATCATGAATTTGCACAAATAAAAGTGCATGAGAATTGGACAGATTGCTGTCAGAGTTTGCCAGGACATCGCATGTTTGCGATCACCACGAAGGGGAAACAGCGCTATGATAAAGTGATATACAAGGCCGGAGATGCTTTTGTGTTTGGCGCAGAAAGTTGCGGATTGCCTGTCCACATCATGGAATCTTTCCCGGAACCACACCGTATCCGAGTACCGATGATCGCGACCAGCCGCAGTTTGAACTTATCCAATGCCGTTGCCATTGTTGCTTATGAGGCATGGCGCCAAGCTGAATTCCCGTCGGGGCAATAAAAGACGGTTACTGCAGATTGAGATTTTCACTGATGATACGTGGTGTCACAAAAATCAACAATTCGCGTTTATTATCTACTTTGGTTGTATTACGAAAAACATGACCCAGCACAGGAATGTCACCCAACATAGGTACCTTATTCACAACCTGATTCTCAGTCCGGTTAAAAATACCACCAATCACAACGGTTCCACCATTCTCCACCAAAACCTTGGTCGTTACTTGTTTGGTATTAATCGGTGGCGGCAGAAATTGATTGATGGCAGTACCAATCTGGTCTTGGTTAACACTCAATTCCATATCGACTTGACCATTATAGGTAATTAATGGTTTCACTCTTAGTTTTAGTGTCGCATCCATAAAGCGGATACTGGTGGCACCACTACTGGTTGCTTGCTGGTAGGGAATCCGGTCACCTTGTTCAATAACCGCTTCTATACCATGTGCAGTCACTACACGAGGACTGGCAATTACTCTCCCTTTTTGATCGACTTCTAATGCAGATAACTCGAGGTTGATTAAACGGCCATTATTAATCTTCATCAAACTGAGCCCCAGCGCAGCAGGTCCGCCTAATAATCCAGTCGCAGCGGCAGCTGGCAAATTGACATTCAGATTGCTACCGCCTCCCGCCGAACCGCCGCCAGCTAAAGCACTGGAATCCGTCAAATTACCTGAAATTCCAAGTCCCTGATTGCCTATGTTTGATGAATTCTGGATACCAAAACGCGCACCTAAATTTCGACTGAATGTATCTGTCGCATCCACAATACGCGCTTCAATCATGACTTGCCTTTCATAAACATCCAATCGCTGTATACGCTTTCTAATTTCACTTAAGCGCATAGGAATATCAGTAACCGTTACGGTATTACTAATTTCATCCAAGTTAATCGTGCCACGCTTGCTCAACATTCCTTCAAACGATAATGAGTTAACCCTGCGGTGATTCAGATTAAAAATTTCTGAGCGCAAAGGTTCCATTTCGGTTATCTGTAGTTGCGCTTCCAGATCCAGTAACTCTCTGTCGGCCATTTCTTTACGCGGCGCCACAAAAATGACATTACCCGTCTTTCGTTTATCCAAACCATGTGCCTGCAATACAATATCGAGCGCCTGATCCCAGGGAACATCCTTTAAACGCAATGTGAGATTTCCCGCCACAGAATCACTGGCAATAATATTAAAATTAGTGAAATCAGCAATCACTTGAAGTACCGCCCGCACTTCCACGTCCTGAAAATTAAGCGAGAGTCTCTCACCCGTATATCCGCCATTGGCACGTTTCTTTCGCGCCAGTTCTTCCTCATCCTCAGTCAGAGCCCTTACTTCCAGGATAAACCGTGTACCGGTCTGACGTGCAGAGTGCTCCCAACGACCTTTGGATTTCACCACCATCCGAACATTATCACCCTTCTTGGAAGTTTCAATGGTATGCACTGGTGTGGCGAAATCCACAACATCGAATCGTCTTCTCAAGCTATCAGGCAATAGCGTGTCCACAAACTCGACAAAAATATCATCACCCTGCTGCTGCACATCAACGGCTGCACCCCCTTTTGTCATATCAACTTCTACGCGGCCTTCACCATTCGCGCCACGCCGAAAATCAATATCTTGCAGATTATTCAAAAGTTTATTGGGTGACTCTTCAGCAAAACGAACAACTGTGTTGACCGCTTGATTCTCAGCCACACTAACCAATTTGATTAACAGTGTATTCTCCTGCGCCCGGATATCATGCCGCATCAATTTCGATAAATTCAACACCAGCCGGGTTCGATCCCCGACCTGCACGATATTGATACTGCGTAAATCTCCATCCGCAGCTTCTTGAATGTTCTTACCCAGACCATTAGAAACCTGATAGAAATCAAAATAAATACGATAGGGATTATCCATTGCAACACCCGTTGGAAGAGTGCCTAATGGGTAATCTAAAGTTAATTTGGCGATTACTTGGCCATTCCGGAAGGTAGAAATATCAATAGAGCGGATACTGTTCTGGGCTGTTACTGCAGTTACAGTTGGTTCAGCAAATATTGCCGTTGCAAAACAAGCTAACAGTGCTGTTATAACCACGATTAGGCTATATCTTCTCATTATTAGTAGCTTCATAGCTTTAATCCTAATTTTTCAGCATAAGCGCACTAGTCCGTTCAGTCCATTCATTCACACCATCCTGCACAATTTCCGACAGTTTAACTTCTGCATCTGAAATATAGTTAATTTTCCCGAAGTTCTGCCCTAAGTGATTGCCAATTTTCACTCGATGCAATGTACCATCCGGAGATTTAATTAAAGCAAATATTATATCGTGTTGTTGCAGTGAGCCAACCATCGATAAACTTTCCAGCGGATAAGATTCCAGTACTTCCTTATACCGGTTTAAATCAGGTTGAATACCACTCGTAATAGTTTGTGCTTGATCATTTTTACGCGGAACAAATGGACTGGATATATCAAATGCCTCGTAAGTAAAGTACTGATGCGGCCTAACTTCCGGCAATGAATCAATCCGTCCATGCAAGCCATCCCCTGAACTATGAATAAATGCTTCCAGGTCAGCGTAGTCATTCCGAGTACAAGCAGTCATCATGGTTAGAGAAATCACAAACAATGCTAGCAGGAATATGTCTCTTATCATAATTCATTTGCCCCCGGCCTGCTTTGTTATTTCTTCTTCATCCAGATAGCGGAATGTTTTTGCAACAGCATCCAACACTAGTTTTCCATCAGTTCCTGGTGTTAAGCTAATGTCATTTAATGTCACGATACGTGATAACTGTGCAACATCGCTGGTAAAAGCCCCAATATCGTGATAACCGCCTGTCACACGGATAGAAACGGGGAGTTCGGCATAAAACGTGTGTATCGTTTCCTTCGCCGCTGGTTTAAATAATTCAAATTGCAATCCACGGCCTAAGCCAGCCTGATTGATATCCACTAATAAGGCTTCCATTTCTGACTTATCTGGCAGTTGTTTCAGCAAGGAACGGAGAGATTGTTCAATATCCTTTAACTGCAGACGCAAAGCAGGCAAATTAACAGCATTTCTTTTTTTAGCCAGATAAGTATTTTTTAAAGTTTCTTCTTGAGCTTGAATATTTTCCAGTGTTTCAATTTGCTCCTGCCAAACCATGAGATGACCTGCAACGATAATAGCAACAAATAAAATTGCCAAAGCGGCAACCTTAAATGCTACCGGCCAGTTTCCTGCCTGGTTGATATCGAGCTGGCGTAATTCAAGAAGTAGATTATTCATCGCAAGCGCAGTCTTAAGATTTCGCAGCAGTAGCAGGGAGTGAATTTTGCACAGCGTCCATAGTTACCCGCTTGAGCTTTATTTTCATGTTAAATTCATTTTGGCGCACATTATTAACAGTCATCGCCTTAATTTCTATCAATAAGGGTGATTCAAGCCACTGAGATGATTCGAGGTTACGCATCAACACTGAAACCCAGGCATTGGATTGCGCATACCCAACTAAAGTAATGTTATGGTCTTCTTGTTTGACACTCTGCAAATATACGCCATCCGGAAGTAATCTGACCAACTGATCCAGCAAATGAACGACTTCAGACCGGCTGTTCTGTAATGTCTCAACAACTTGCTTGCGCGCTATTAACTCCTGAGTTTGCGTTTTTATGTCTCTAATTTCTGCAATTTCCTTATCCAGAATAGCAATCTGGTCAGTTAAGTATTGATTGCGGCCATTCTGGTAATCTATTTTTCCAGCGTTAATTGTATGAATGCTCATAACAACAGCGATCGCTAGTAAACCAACCAAACCTGCCAGAACTGCAATCTGCTGCTGTCTCGCTTTACGCTTAAGTTCGCGATGAGGTAGTAGGTTAATTCGAATCATAATGGATCAAAACTACGCAGCGCCAAACCACAGGCAATCAGCAGAGAAGGTGCGTCCAGATTAAGTTGCCTTGGAATGATACGACTTGACAACTCCATGGTTGAGAAAGGGTTCACAACGAGGGTGCTTACTTGCGTACGTGATGCGATAATTGCGTCTAACCCGGGAATAGCTGCGGACCCCCCCGCAATAAAAATATAATTAACTTCGGTATATTGCGTCGATGTGTAAAAAAACTGAATAGCACGCATCACTTCAATAGCCAGCGTTTCGCAAAATGGCTGCAAAACATCCGTCTTATAGTTTTCAGGTAGACCGCCATTCCTTTTAGCAGTCTCTGAATCTTCCACCGAGAGATTAAACTGATTATGAATTTCCTGAGTCAGTTGATTACCACCAAATGGCTGATCTCGCGTATATAATGACTCACCGTTAAGAAATACATTAATTTTCATGATTGTCGCGCCAATGTCAACCAGCGCCATTACCTGATCTTTTCCACCTCCAGGTAATTGACTCAGCGTTAATTCAAATGCAGCCTGCGCTGCATAGGGTTCAACATCCATAATGACTGTTTTAAGACTTGCCGCAAGCGCAACAGCCACACGATCCTCTACCTTCTCTTTACGCGATGCAGCGATAAGCACTTCAACTTCTTCTGGATTATCAGGCACTGGCCTGGTTACTTGAAAATCCAAATCAACTTCATCTAAAGGAAAAGGAATATATTGACTGGCTTCATTCTCGACTTGAAAAACCAGGTCATCCTCGCGTTGCCCGTCTGGAACCACAATCTTTTTGGTAATAACATCTGTCGCGGGTAGTGCAAGCACCACATTCTTTTGGCGCGTTCCCATACGTTTCCATCCACGCCGCAGGCATTCACTGACTGCCTCCATGTTTTCGATTGCGCCATCCAACATTGCATCTGCTGGCATGGATTCAATCGCATAGCGCTCAATCCGATAGGTTTTACTCTCTTTATCAACCAATGATAATTCGACCATTTTTACAGATGAAGAACTAATGTCCACACCTATTAATGGTGGTGACTTCATCTTAAAGAAGTCTAAATTGATAGCAAAATTTCCCTTGAACATTGGCTTATTAGAAGCGATACTCGCAAATTATAAATTACCCTACTAATGCTGAATATATGTAAACTACTCATTCCCTGCATTAATTCAGTATAGTTACTCAACAGAACAAATGATTGACGCTGATTCTGACAGAATCCGAGAAATTTTATTCAAAGAAAAACAATAGATATACCCCCTATAACTGTGTACTTTAACGATCGCATCAACTAATCAATCCAAATTCATGCTAGCACGTTGGCTGTATTACTTTTTTGTCGCATTTTCTGCATTAGGTTTGATTGGCGTATTGCTGGCTGGGTTTGCTGCACTGGTCATACATTCCAATTTACCATCATTAGATACACTGACGGATTATCGCCCTAAAATACCATTACGCATTTATAGCGATGAGGGTCTATTAATAGGGGAGTTTGGTGCAGAGCGTAGAAATGTTATCAATATTTCTGAAGTACCGGCACATCTTAAACAGGCAATCCTTGCTGCAGAAGATGATCGCTTTTATGAACACGGCGGCGTTGATTACCTGGGCGTATTACGTGCTGCTTATTCAAATTTTTCTGCAGGCAGTGTGCGCCAGGGTGCCAGTACCATAACGATGCAAGTAGCTCGGAATTTTTTTCTGACTAGAGAAAAAACATTGACAAGAAAATTCAGCGAAGCGCTTTTGGCTTTCAAGATTGAGAGTAATCTCAGCAAAGACAACATCTTAGAGCTTTACGTCAACCAAATTTACCTCGGCCAGCGCAGTTATGGTTTTGCAGCAGCCGCACAAACATATTTCGGGAAATCACTGCAAGAAATTAATATTGCTGAAGCTGCCATGTTAGCAGGGTTACCCAAAGCTCCTTCGAGCTATAACCCGATCAGTAATCCTAAGCGCGCTAAAAGCCGGCAACTTTATGTACTGGGCCGATTACATAAACTTAACTACATCTCAAGCGAAGAATTGGGTGAATTAGAAAAACAACCTATTCCTGTTAAGAAGCAGTCGGCTGCCTTAGCAATGCCGGCTGATTATGTTGCTGAAATGGTTCGTCAGGTGATATATGATCGATACCAAGAAGAAACTTATAGCAAAGGTATCAAAGTCTATACAACTATCCGTCAATTAGATCAGAAAGCTGCCTATCAGGCGCTACGTAAAAATATCATTGAATATGATAGGCGTCGTGGTTATCGTGGCCCGGAAGCACATATTAATTTACTAAAACATGGCAGTAATCAGGAAAAAACGCTTGATGATGCATTGGAAGAAATCAATGAAAGCGATGATATTTACGCAGCCATCGTATTAAGTGCTAGACCTAATACCGTCCAGGCTTACCGTAAGGGTGGAGAAATCATTGAGATTACCAGTGAAGGGCTTAAGTTTGCACAGAAATTTCTGGTTGATAAAAAAGAGGCTGGGAAGAAATACATTATTCCGGGTACATTAATTCGTATACAAAAAGACCAAAAGAACAGTTGGCATATCACCCAGCTCCCCGAAATAGAAGCTGCACTTGTTTCCCTTGATCCCAATGATGGCGCTATCCGTGCTTTAATCGGCGGATTTGATTTTCATAAAAATCAATTTAATCATGTCACTCAAGCTTGGCGGCAACCTGGTTCCAGTTTTAAGCCTTTTATTTATTCCGCAGCTTTGGAAAAGGGCTTCACTCCCGCCACAATCATTAATGATGCACCGCTATCATTCAGTGCTGCTCAAACAGGTAGTCAATTATGGGAACCGAAGAATTTTGATGGAAAATTTGAAGGGCCCATGCGCTTGCGAACAGCACTAGTAAAATCAAAAAATCTTGTGTCTATCCGCATACTACAGGCTATCGGAATACAGTATGCGCAAGATTACATTACCCGATTTGGTTTTGATGCAAATCGTCACCCCCCCTATTTACCCATGGCACTAGGTTCTGGTTCGGTTACACCAATGCAAATGGCCGCTGGATATGCTATTTTTGCAAATGGCGGTTTCCGTATTGCGCCCTACTTTATAAAGCGAATAGAAGATGAAAAAGGCAACACGATCGAACAATTCCAGCCCGTAACAGCTTTAAATGGCGCCAAACGCGTCATTGATCCCCGTAATGCCTACATCATGACAAGCATGATGCAAGATGTCATCAATCACGGTACAGCCATTAAAGCTAAACAACTGGGACGTAGTGATTTGGCAGGAAAAACTGGGACCACCAGTAATTTTGTTGATGCCTGGTTTTGTGGTTTTCAAAAAGACTTGGTCACAATCGCCTGGACAGGATATGACGAACCTCGATCACTAGGAAATAATGAAACAGGAGGGCGTGTCGCATTGCCTATTTGGATGGATTATATGGGCCCAGTCCTAAAAGGTATTCCCATGGCAGAATACAAACCTCCCAATGGTGTTCTTGCAACCAGAGTTAATTCAGCGACAGGATTCAGAGAACCAGCCGGAGATGTTACAGAATATTTCTTTAATGAACAGCTACCACCGGTCGCTGACAATTCCGTTGATGATGCACCCAAAGTCACAAGAGATTTAAAAGACCAATTATTCTAGTATCAATCCTGCTCTTTAATGCATTATAAATTCTTCTTTAGCCAACTCGCTGCTTCTACTGCATAGTATGTTAGAATTCCATCAGCACCTGCGCGTTTAAAAGCAAGCAAAGATTCCAACACGCAGGCTTCTTCATTTAACCATCCGTTAATTGCGGCAGCTTTGAGCATCGCATACTCGCCGCTGACCTGATATACAAATGTAGGTGCGCCATATTGATCCTTCACCCGGCGAACAATATCCAAATAGGGCATTCCAGGTTTAATCATCACCATGTCAGCGCCTTCATTCAGATCCAATCCAACTTCCCATAATGCTTCATCTGAATTTGCAGGGTCCATTTGATACGTATATTTATTTCCAGCACCAAGGCTTGCTGCCGACCCAACTGCATCACGAAATGGTCCATAAAAACTTGAGGCATATTTTGCAGAATACGCCAAAATTCTTGTATGAATAAACTGCTGGTTATCCAAACTATTTCGAATTGCCGCAATGCGTCCATCCATCATATCAGATGGCGCTACAATATCAGCACCAGCTTGTGCATGTACCAATGCTTGCTGACAAAGAACATTTACTGTTTCATCGTTCAATACATAGCCAAGTTGATCAATCAAGCCATCTTGACCATGACTTGTATAGGGATCCAACGCTATATCTGTAATCACTCCCAATTCAGGGAAATTCTTCTTTAATTGTCGGACCACTCTAGGCACCAAGCCATCAGGATTGTATGCTTCACTCGCTGTCAGGTTCTTTAGTTCAGCATCGATAACCGGAAAAATAGCAAGGGCTGGAATACCTAATTGTAAACAATTCTCCGCCTGAGTCATTAAGAGATCAGCGCTCTGTCTTACTACACCCGGCATAGACTTAACATTCTCAGTACGGTTTTTCCCATCCAATACAAAAACTGGATAAATCAGATCATTGATCTGAAGATGAGTTTCTTGCATAAGACGACGGGAAAACATGTCACGACGCATACGTCTCATTCGTCTTTGAGGAAATTGGCTATAAGAAAACATAATAAATAAAGTAGAAAAAATAAATTAGAAAAAACAATACTGTTCGGGAACTAACTCAAACATTGAACTCTCTTATAAACGGACATCTTGATTGTGGTTCCCCCTGTCTTTCCTCCCTGAGGCAGGGTCTTAAGTGATATTAAGGCAGTTCCCCCCGGTTTTTCTCCCCTTTAACCGGGGGCTTTTTTTCTTCTCTAGAAACTCATAAAGCGAAGTAAAAAATTTATCCCTTAGCAATTAATTAGTACCTAGCCATTCACTAATGACGGTAGTTGCATCTTCAACGCCGGTGGCTGCTAAGCTGGAAAATAACTGAACACTGCATTGCGGGTAAGCCCCCTTTAGATATAGCGCTACGTCCTTTAAGGTAATATTTGCCCGCTGCGCACTCATCTTGTCAGCTTTTGTTAGTAAAATATGAATTGCTTTCCCAGTAGGTGCAAACCAATCAAGCATTTTGATATCAAGAGGTTTTAAGGGATGACGAATATCCATTATTAGCACCAAACCTTTGAGTGGCTGGCGTGTTTGCAGATAGTCACTCAATAAATTTTGCCAGTGTTGTCGTATGGAATCTGGGACCTTCGCATAACCATAGCCAGGTAAATCGACAAAAAATTGATCTGTATTTAGTTGAAAATAATTAATTAATTGTGTGCGTCCAGGTGTTTTACTAACAAAAGCCAAACGACTTCGATTTGTAAGTGTATTAATAGCGCTAGATTTTCCAGCATTAGATCGCCCGGCAAAAGCAATCTCAATGCCTGTATGCTGTGGTAAATCTCGAACATCATTGACTGATGTGTAGAAGGTTATATTGTTAAATCGAGACATAAGCTTTTCATCAAATAATAACTCAATGTATTAGAGAGAATCTTCAGCGATCAAAACAAGCCCTTTCAGCACCAAATTATCAATCGCTTTGATTGGAATCTTGATAAAAGGGAATAATAAAGATGCCGCACCCCCGCTGATAATGCTAGTTTTTACAGGTTGATTTATCTTCATTGATAGTAAATTATTCATGCGCTCAATAGCACCTATTACAGAATGTATTATACCGCTCTGTATCGCACTGTTAGTGCTAACAGGAAAGTCTTCATAAGTACTCATATCAGCATTAAATAATTGAGTACCAAGTTGGAGACTATTAAGCATCAGTTGAAAACCAGGTAGAATGATACCACCAAGAAATTCTCCAGACTGGGATAGCGCATCAATTGTCACTGCAGTACCGACATTAATGACTAAACAAGCTTGCTGCTGCATTTCCCAAGCAGCTATTAAAGAGGCCCAACGATCACAACCTAATTGAGCAGGATCGGAATAACTATTAGAAACTCCACATTGGAATGCGCAGGAACGAATCCAGTGCGGTTTTACCGGCCAACTTGAGATTTGCTCACTGATTTGATTTTTTGTTGCCGCACGAGCAACATGAGAAATAATAATTGATCCTGGTGCTTGCAGCTCTTTGAAATCGTTTTTAACATTTTGTATCTTATCGTACTGTACCTTGCCTTGTTTTAAACACCGACCATGATTGAACAATCCCCATTTTACGAATGAATTACCAGAGTCAATCGCAAGGATATGCGGCATCAATTACTCAAAGGGAGTTCAGACGGATAGAAATATCGCCTACATGGTAGGATTTTCTTCCCGAAGAAGTCATTAAACAAATAGAACCATCTTCCATCACGCCATCAAACGTGCCTACAATGACACTACCATTAGGCAATATCAAACTAACTGCCTGTCTTTCAAAAGCATGATAGCTGATCCATTCCTTCTGAAAATATGCGAAGCCGTAATCTACAAATACAGGCAGAATATTCAGAAATTCAGTGAGTAGTGCACTTAAGATTTGATTACGATCTAAATAGGCATCAGAGATTGATGATAAATCAGTAATTTCTTGATTTATAAAAGAATTAGTAATATCAGAGAGCTTAAAATTAATGCCAATGCCAATTATTGCATAAGAAGGGCCAAATATTTCACCACGAAGTTCAATTAATATACCAGCAAGCTTCTTGTTATCGTACAATATATCATTAGGCCATTTAAGATTAACGCAACTAATTGAGAAGGATCGTAAAACACGTATTACTGCAATACCAATTATCAAACTTAGCCCCGATAGCGCAGATACGCCTTGATCGAACCGCCATCCGAAAGAGAAGGTAAGACTGTCGCCAAATCCGCTATGCCATAATCTTCCTGCACGACCACGTCCATTTGTTTGATACTCTGTAGCAACAACTGGTACACAGTTGTTATCTATCATTCCATTTTCTAAATTATTTAATAGAAAAGTGTTAGTAGAATCAATGGTATCAAAAAGAGTTATATTGAATTTTCTTGGATCTATTGAAGAACAATTAAGAATTAAGTCTCTGTTCAAATATAAAATTGGATTAATCCAACGGTAACCTCGTCCACGGATCTTAACTATTTCAACTCCATAAGAGTCGATATTTTTTAATGCCCGCGATATAGTTGCACGTTTACAATGAAGCTTTCCCGCTAAATATTCACCACTCTGAAATTGTCCGTCCTTTAAAAGCCGAAGAATAGATAATGTTCTCTGATTCATACATAACGGTACAAAATCCAATAATGATTATATCCCAACTAAATTACTACATACTCAAATGAGTAAATATTCTTCTATTAATTAAAATAAGGAATAATTATTAATTCTCAGTTTCCTCAGGATTTGATGTTAGCTTTTCTACAGGTCTATCAACAAGCTCTACAAGTGCCATAGGTGCATTATCTCCTTTTCTATACCCATATTTGAGAATTCTAATATATCCACCTGGCCTTGCAATATAGCGAGGGCCTAATTCGATAAAAAGTTTTGTAACATTCTCACGATCACGCAGTCTATTAAAAGCCAATCGTCGATTGGAGAGTGATGGATTTTTACCTAAAGTTATAACGGGCTCAACATATCTTCTTAGCTCTTTAGCTTTTGGAAGTGTTGTTTTAATAACTTCATGTCGCAAAAGAGAGTTACTCATATTGCGAAACATAGCCGCCCTGTGACTACTAGAACGATTTAATTTCCTTAATGCGTTATTGTGGCGCATGATTTGAATCCTTAGCAAGATTATCAAGATTTGCCGGCGGCCAATTGTCCAGCTTCATTCCTAGAGTTAGCTCACGAGAGGCAAGAACCTCTTTTATTTCATTTAATGATTTTCTTCCCAAATTAGGTGTTCGTAAAAGTTCAGCTTCCGTTCGCTGTATTAGATCACCAATATAATAAATATTCTCAACTTTTAGACAGTTGGCGGATCTTACAGTGAGCTCCAAGTCGTCAACAGGACGCAACAATATCGGGTCAATTTGCGGTACTTGTGGCTGTTCTTTAGGAATAGGTGTGCTCTCTAAATCAGCAAACACAGATAGCTGCTGTACCAAAACCCGTGCAGCAAATCGAATAGCCTCTTCGGGTTCGACAACACCATTAGTTTCCAAATCCATTACTAATTTATCAAGGTCAGTTCGTTGTTCGACACGTGCGCTTTCGACCGTATAACTAACACGTCTAATAGGACTAAATGATGCATCAAGTAAGATTGTCCCAATGCTAGTTTCAACATTTTTATTCTTTCTTACTGTAGCTGGAACGTATCCTATTCCCCTTTCTACTTTAAGTTGAATATCAATCTTTCCATCAGCCGTTAGATGTGCTATCACATGATCAGGGTTCAGTATCTCTACATCATGACCAACTTCAATATCGCCAGCTGTAACAACACATTTTCCGGTTTTCTTTAATGAAATGATAGCTTCATCATTATTATGAAGCTTCAAAACTATTCCCTTAATATTCAGCAATATATCTACAATGTCTTCTTGTACTCCATCAAGTGCAGAGTACTCATGAACTACACCAGCAATTTTAACCTCGGTAGGAGCAAATCCTGTCATCGAGGACAGAAGTATCCGTCTTAACGCATTTCCCAAAGTATGGCCGTATCCTCTTTCAAAAGGTTCCATAATGACTTTAGCATGTAGAGGCGATATATTTTGAACATCAATAATACGTGGTGTTAGTAATTCATTACCTTGCATAGTAATGTCCTTTAGCTAAAAGCTAACCAATAATTTATTTTACTTAGAATACAATTCTACAACTAAGGATTCATTAATTGTTGCAGGTAGTTCCGATCGTTCAGGCTTAGATTTAAAGATTCCCTTCATTTCTTTAACGTTCATTTCAATCCAAGCTGGAAAATTTCGTCTATCAGCTGCTTCTATCGAAGATTTTATTCGTAGTTGTTCTTTAGCATTCTTAGCAATCTCGATAGTATCCCCTGCCTTAACTAAATAAGCTGGAATATTTACACGCTGTCCATTCACTAAAATACAGTTGTGTCTAACAATTTGTCTCGCTTCTGATCGAGATGAACCGAATCCCATATGAAATGCTACATTATCAAGACGGCTCTCCAATAACTGCAGCAAATTATCGCCAGTTACACCACGTTGCTGATCAGCTGATTTATAGATATTACGGAATTGTCTTTCGAGAATTCCATATATCTTTCTAATCTTCTGTTTCTCGCGTAGCTGACCACCATAATCAGATAATCTACCTTTTTTCTGACCATGTTGACCTGGAGGGTAATTTCTCCTTTCAATCGCACACTTATCAGTAAAACATTTTTCGCCTTTTAAGAAAAGCTTCTCGCCTTCGCGTCGACATTGCTTACATTTTGGTTCAAGATTTCTAGCCAACGTACTCTCCTCAAATACGACGTTTTTTTGGTGGACGACAACCATTATGCGGAACTGGTGTTACATCCGAAATACTTGTAATTTTAAATCCAGCTGAATTTAAAGCCCTTACTGCAGAATCACGCCCAGGACCGGGTCCCTTAACTCTGACCTCAAGGTTCTTCACACCACATTCTATCGCAATTTTACTTGCATTTTCTGCAGCGACTTGAGCAGCAAAGGGTGTGCTTTTTCGAGACCCTTTAAAACCTGCTCCGCCTGAAGTAGCCCATGATAATGCATTACCCTGCCTATCAGTTATAGTAATAATAGTATTGTTAAATGAAGCATGAATATGTGCTATTCCTTCCGACACATTTTTCTTAATCTTCTTACGAACTCTTGTAGCGACCTTGACCATGGAAAATAAATTCCTTTTTAATATTGCATATCTGAATTAAACTAAAATTTTTATCTTGCACGTACTGCTTTACGTGGCCCCTTCCGCGTTCTTGCATTAGTTCGAGTACGTTGACCTCGTACCGGTAAACCTCGTCTGTGCCGCAATCCTCTATAACAGCCAAGATCCATTAACCTCTTAATATTCATAGATATTTCTCGACGTAAATCACCCTCGATTGTAAGCTTTGAAATATGATCTCGTAATTGATCAATCTGCTCTTCAGATAAATCTTTCAATTTTTTATCAGTTTCGATGCCAACTACACTACATATATTTTTAGAACTGGATCTACCGATACCATAAATTGCAGTAAGAGCGATTCCTACATGCTGATGATTGGGTATATTTACGCCAGCTATACGCGCCATTTAATTTCCCTGTCTCTTATATACAAAATTTATTACAATTAGCCTTGTCTTTGCTTATGTCTAGGATCAGTACAAATCACTCGAACGACCCGATTACGGCGTATTATTTTGCAGTTTCTACAAAATTTCTTTACAGATGCATTTACTTTCATTATAAAAATTCCATAAATCGATAGTGAATATTTTGTTAATGCGATCTAATTATTGAAATTATTTCGCTCTAAATGTGATTCTTGCTCTCGTTAAATCATAAGGTGTTAAGTCTACTGTAACTTTATCACCCGGTAATATTCGTATATAGTGCATACGCATCTTTCCTGATATATGGCCAAGTACAATATGTCCATTTTCTAATTTTACTTTAAAAGTTGCATTAGGGAGCGTTTCAAGTATCTCACCTTGCATCTGTATCGTGTCTTCTTTAGCCATTAACTATCATAATTAAATTATCTTGCAGGTAGTTTTCCACTGCCTGTTTTAAAATTAGCTTTTTTCAATAAGCTATCATACTGTGAAGACATAACATGCGATTGAATCTGCGACATAAAATCCATAGTTACGATTACAATAATTAATAATGAAGTACCGCCAAAATAGAACGGTACATTCCATTTAAGAATTAAGAATTCAGGTAATAAACATACAAGCGTCACATATATCGAACCAGTAAGAGTTAAACGCAACATTATCCTTTCTATATATCTTGTAGTCTGTTCTCCGGGTCTAATACCTGGTATAAATGCTCCACTTTTCTTAAGATTATCAGCTGTTTCTTTTGGATTAAAAACAAGAGCTGTATAAAAAAAACAGAAGAATATAATCATTACAGCATAAAGAATTACATATATGGGTTGGCCGGGGGATAATGCTCCACTAATATCCTTTAACCATGTCATGGAGTCTCCACTTGCAAACCATCCTGCTAAAGTGGCAGGAAATAAAATGATACTTGAAGCGAAAATAGGGGGTATAACACCAGCCATATTGAGCTTTAACGGCAAATGTGAACTCTGCCCTCCATATATCTTCTGCCCAACCTGGCGTTTAGCATAATTAACTAAAATTCGTCTTTGTCCTTTCTCAACAAAGACAACAAATGCAGTAACCAATGCAGCTGCAAGAAAAATACCCAATGCCACAAGAAAATGCATAGAACCAGTGCTCACTAGATCTAAAGTTCCACCTATTGCACTTGGTAATCCAGCTGCAATTCCTGCAAAAATAATTAACGAAATGCCATTTCCTATACCGCGCTCTGTGATTTGTTCCCCTAACCACATCAAAAAAATCGTACCTGTAACCAACGTAATGACAGTAGTAAGTACGAACATACCACCAGGCTGAATAACTAAACCCGGCTGGGATTGAAGGGCAACAGAAATTCCATAACTTTGCACTAATGCTAACGCTAATGTGCCATATCGAGTATATTGTGTTATTTTTCTTCGACCACTTTCCCCCTCTTTCTTTAGCGCCTCAAGATAAGGAATTGCCACTGTTCCTAATTGCATAATGATTGAAGCCGATATATACGGCATTATACCAAGTGCAAAGATAGAAAACCTTGAAAGTGCTCCGCCAGAAAACATATTAAACATTCCCAACACACTACTTTCCTGCGAGTCAAATAATTCTTTTAGAGTGACTGGATCTATACCAGGCACCGGCACATGCGCTCCTATTCTGTAAACAATCAATGCTAGCAATAGAAACCACAAACGACGTTTGAGATCAGCAAATTTATCAACTGGTTTAACTGTTGTTCCTTTTATAGCCAATTTATATCCTTATACTTCTATGTAATAGAGCCGCCATTTTCTTCTATTGCCATTTTGGCACCGCCAGTAACAAGTATTCCATTTATGTTAAACAACCTATCACAAATTCCGGTATTCAAAATCTTTACTTTTGTTATTCTATTTGAGATTAATCTATATTTCTTTAAAGTAGCAAGATTTATATCGTTTTCTGGCAAAATATTCAAATCGGAAAGTTTCAATTCGGAAGGTTTATATCCATTTATTATGCAGAAACCCCGTTTTGGCAATCTTCTTTGGATTGGCATTTGTCCTCCTTCGAAGCCTACTTTATGAAAACCACCAGCTCGTGATTTTTGACCTTTATGACCTCTGCCACAAGTTTTACCAATCCCTGAACCCATGCCTCTTCCTACTCTTAACTTAGTTTTTTTAGAACCCGTCGCTGATTTAATTGAATTCAAGTACATGATATTATTATTCACACTTTACTAAGTAGTTAATTTTATGAATCATACCACGTGTCTCAGGAGTATCATGAAGCATTGAAAAACTATTTACTTTACGTAAACCTAAACCTCGAACGGTGGCACGATGTGATTGTTTTGTTCCAATTGGACTTCTCACAAGAGTAACTTTTATTGTTTTTATTTTCTTATTATCATCCATTATCTTGTCCAAGGATTTCTTTTACTGTTTTGCCTCTTTTGGCGGCAATATTTGCTGGTGTATTCATAGCATTAAGGCCCTTAAGTGTCGCTCTAACAACATTATATGGATTTGTAGAACCGATGCATTTAGCCAAAATGTTTGTCATGCCCATGACCTCAAATATTGCACGCATCGGTCCACCGGCTATAATTCCAGTGCCCTCTGGCGCAGGCTGCATGTATACTTTTGCAGCACCATGCGAAGCAGTTATAGGATGATAAATGGTACCACTCTTTATTTTAATTTTAGTCATTCTTCTTCGAGCCTCATCCATTGCTTTCTGTACAGCAACCGGTACTTCTCGAGATTTCCCTTTACCCATGCCGACACTACCATCACCGTCTCCAACTACAGTAAGTGCAGCAAAACCAAGAATACGTCCTCCCTTAACGACTTTTGTAACTCTATTAATCGCAACCATTTTCTCGCGCAAATCATCGCCGCTTTCTTCTATGCTTGCTGCCTTGCCATTAGTTTTGCCGATTTTTGCCATTATCAAACCTTAAATTAAAATTTTAATCCATTCTCACGTGCAGCTTCTGCTAGTGCTTTAACACGTCCATGGTATTTATAACCCGATCTATCAAAAGCAATATTCGATATACCACAATCTTTACCTTTCTCAGCAATTCTTTTACCAATAAAAGCAGCTGCAGCCACATTACCACCTGTAGTAAAAGATTTACGCACATCAGACTCTAAAGTAGATGCACAGGTTATAATTTTATTATTCCTATCATCGATGAGCTGAGCATAAATATGTGAATTAGTACGATGTACGGACAATCGTATTACATCTAATTCTGCAATTTTAATTCGCGTTTTTAGTGAGCGCCTAATTCTTTTTTCTTTTAAATTCAACATTTTTATCTCAATTATTTTTTCTTCGTTTCTTTGAGAATAATAACTTCATCAGAATATCGTACACCTTTACCTTTGTAGGGTTCAGGTTTTCTATAAGCTCGAATATCTGCAGCAGTTTGACCTACTTTCTGCTTGTCTATACCTTTAATTATTATTTCAGTTTGCGATGGTGTTTCAATCGTTATGCCATCTGGAACAACATGATCAACTGGATGCGAAAAACCTAAAGTTAAATTAACTTTATTTAAGCCAGCTTGCGCCCTATATCCTACACCAACCAATTGCAATTTTTTTTCAAACCCAACTGATACACCATGTACCATATTAGCAATAAGCGCACGAATTGTTCCTGATAACGCATTAGCATGCTTTGAATCGTTAGTTGTTTGAATCTTCAAAATATTTTGATTGATTTCTAACATAATATCATTAGTTAACACCTGCTGCAGTGTCCCTAGAGGACCTTTAACTGAAACACTAAATGGTAATATGTTAATTTCGACATTGGCTGGTATTGTTATCGGGTTCTTGCTTACTCGAGACATTTAAAAAATCCTTTAAACTAGACAACAGTACACAAAAGTTCACCACCGATACCAACTGCTCGTGCCTTTCGTTCGGTCATAACACCTTTAGAAGTTGAAACGATTGCTATCCCTAATCCATTCATAATATCTGGTAGATTTTTACTAGATTTATATATTCTAAGTCCAGGTTTACTGATACGTTTTATTTGTTCAATTACTGGATCACCAGAATAATATTTAAGTAATATTTCTAAAGTATTTTTACTATTATCCCTCACAACACTAAAATCATTAATATATCCTTCATCTTTAAGAACGTCCGCTATCGATAGTTTAATATTCGAACTTGGCATTTTCACAGATCGCTTCTTAGCCAATTGCGCATTTCTTATTCGAGTTAACATATCTGCAATTGGATCGCTCATACTCATGTCAGTACCTACTTATTTATAAAAAAATTATTATTTGTGTTTATTAAGATAATTCTATTGATTGATTTAATCTAGTTACCAGCTCGCTTTGATAATCCCGGGTATTTTTCCACTCATAGCTATCTCTCTTAACTTATTTCTTCCCAGACCAAATTTTGAGTAAACACCGCGAGGTCTACCAGTTAAAGTGCATCTATTTCTCAAACGCACAGGACTTGAATCTCTAGGAAGATTTTGCAAAATCACTCGTGCATTGAAACGATCTTCGTCATTTAGTTTAGTATCATTTATTATTTTAAATAATGCGAGTCGTTGTTCAGAAAATTTTTGTACTATCTTTTTTCTTTTTAAATTTCTATTAATAATTGAAAGCTTTGCCATTCTAACCTCAATTCTTAAATGGGAAATTAAATGCAGACAATAAAGCTTTTGCCTCAACATCGCTCTTTGCTGTTGTAGTAATGGATATATTCATGCCACGCAAAGCATCAATTTTATCGTAATCAATTTCTGGGAAAATAATTTGCTCTTTTATACCCATATTGTAATTACCTCTTCCGTCGAATGATTTTCCAGAAATTCCCCGAAAGTCACGAATTCTAGGTATTGCAACAGTGATTAATCTATCTAAAAACTCGTACATTCTTATTCGACGGAGTGTAACCATGCATCCTATAGGATAATCTTGCCTCACCTTAAAGGTTGCTATTGATTTCTTTGCCCTAGTTATAACAGGTTGTTGACCGCAGATCTTCTTCATATCGGAAATTGCATGTTCGACAATTTTTTTATCTACAGTTGCTTCACCTAGTCCGATATTAAGAGTTATTTTGCTAATGCAAGGTACCTCCATAATGGATTCGTAACTAAATTGATCGATCAACTGTTTAGTAACAGTATTACGATAATATTCTTGCAAGCGCGCCATAAATTCCAATCCCATATTAAGTTTTAATTAAATCGCCAGTAGACTTAAATATACGTATTTTATTATTATTATCTACTTTAAATCCTACTCTATCCGATTTTTTTGAAGAAAAATTATATATAGCCACATTTGAAATGTGAATTGACATTTCTAAATCAATGATTCCACCTGCATTGCCAATTGTAGGATTAGGTTTCTGATGTTTCTTTACAGAATTAATACCTTGAACTACAATACGATCAATTCCAACTGTTCTAAGCACAGATCCCCTTTTACCTTTATCCCTTCCTGCAATAACTATTACGTCATCGCCTTTTCTAATTTTTCGCATAAATGTTCCTTTTTACTACTACAAAACCTCAGGCGCTAGTGAAACAATTTTCATAAATCGCGCATTACGTAATTCCCGAGTAACCGGTCCAAAAATACGTGTTCCTATTGGTTCAAATTTATTATTCAGCAAAACTGCTGCATTTTCATCAAATTTCAATAAAGAACCATCTACACGTCTTACGCCTTTTGCAGTGCGCACTACGACTGCATTATATACTTCTCCTTTTTTTACACGTCCCCTAGGAGCTGCATCTTTAATGCTAACTTTAATTATGTCGCCAATTCCGGCATATTGTCTTTTTGAACCGCCAAGAACTTTAATGCACATAAGTGATCTGGCACCAGTATTATCCGCTACTTTTAATATTGATTGCATTTGAATCATTTTTATTCGCTTTTGATATTAATTTAAATAACCGGTGTTTTTTAACAATCTCTCGTTAGTAATCCACACTTAAGCTATTAAACGTCAACAATTCCATGGAATTATTTTGAACTTAAATAAACTTATAATTATACCTAATGAATCGCCACAAGAAAACTTAATTATATATTTACAGTTAAATCTCAGGCATTTGATTCTTCGTTTAGAATTCTCGTTACTTTCCAATTCTTGGTTCTTGATAAAGGTCTACATTCAACAATTTCAACAAGATCGCCAATCAAAAATTGATTATTATCATCATGTGCATGATATTTCTTGGTTCGTGTTATAAATTTTCCATATAAAGGATGCTTTAATCTGCGTTCTACAAGGACTGTCACTGTTTTATCCATTTTATTACTAGTAACACGTCCACTCAAAGTACGCTTTAATTTTTCATTAGTCATGATTTGATTGCTTCTGAGTTATAACGGTTTTCACTCTTGCAATATCTCTTTTAATTAATTTCAATTGTCTCGTATTTGATAGTTGCTGAGTAGCCAATTGCATACGTAAACCAAAATGTGCCTTTAGCAAAGAAACAAGCTCTCTATTTAATTCAGGTAATTGCTTTTCTCTTAATTCACGTGCTTTCATTACTATCCGCCAATTTGTCTTATTGTAAACATTGTCCTGATTGGCAATTTAGCTGCAGCAAGTCGGAATGCTTCTTTTGCCATTTCTTCATTGACACCATCCATTTCATATAACATCTTGCCTGGCTGTATTTCAGCTACATAATACTCTGGATTCCCTTTTCCTTTACCCATTCTAACTTCTGCTGGCTTATGCGAAATTGGTTTGTCTGGGAATATTCGTATCCAAATACGCCCCCCTCTTTTAATATGCCTAGTCATAGCTCGACGAGCTGCTTCGATTTGACGTGCTGTTAATCGACCTCGACCAATCGCTTTAAGTCCAAATTCGCCAAAACTTACTTTCGCTCCACGCGTTGCTACTCCAGTATTTCTACCTTTCTGTTGCTTTCTATATTTTGTTCTAGCTGGCTGAAGCATTTTTCTCTCCAGAATTCTTATTAACTTCTGTGTTTGCGGAATTTTCTGTATTCGTTATACTTAACACTTCTGCTTCAGAATACCCAACAGCTTCTTTTACACCTTTAATACTCGCTGATTTTATAAATGCCGTAGATGCTTTCTTAGAAGTCTTCTTTTTTTCGTTATCTGAACTCAAGTTTGGTGTTGTAAGACTAGTCTGCTCACCCTTTCCAAGCACTTCGCCTTTAAAGATCCATACCTTAATGCCTATAATCCCATAAGTTGTTCTAGCTTCTGATGTACCATAATCCAGATCAGCTCTCAGCGTATGTAGAGGTACTCTTCCTTCGCGATACCACTCTGTACGAGCAATTTCTATTCCATTTAATCTGCCAGAACTCATTATTTTAATCCCTTGCGCGCCCAGTCGCATGGCATTCTGCATCGCCCGTTTCATCGCTCTACGAAACATTATTCGTTTTTCCAATTGCTGTGCAATATTATCTGCTATTAATTGAGCATCTAGTTCGGGTTTTCTTATCTCTTCAATATTCACATGAACAGGTACACCCATTCTCTTTTGAAGTTCGCTTCGCAATACTTCTATGTCCTCACCTTTTTTCCCAATCACCACACCAGGGCGTGAGCTAAAAATTGTAATTCTTGCATTTTTTGAGGGTCTTTCTATCAAGATTCTACCAACCGAAGCATTCTTTAATCTATCATGGAGAAATTCTCGCACTTTAATATCTTCATTGAGCATAGTGGCAAAATTATTACTATTTGCATACCATCTGGATAGCCAATTTCTTTGAACTGATAGACGAAATCCTATTGGATGTATTTTCTGACCCATATCAATTAATGCCTTTATTTAGTCTGGCCATCACTATCGCCCACTGTAAGCAATATATGGCATGTAGGTTTTACAATTCTATTACCACGCCCTTTCGCGCGCGCGCTCGTTCTTTTCATTGATGTACCGCGATCAATATAAATTGTAGATATTTTCAGTTCATCAATATCAGCTCCATCATTGTGTTCTGCATTTGCAATTGCAGACTCTAAGAGCTTTCGTATTATTTCAGCTCCTTTCTTTGGACTAAACATCAATATATTTAATGCTTTGTCTACAGAAAGCCCTCTGATTTGATCAGCCACAAGACGTCCTTTTTGAGCTGATAAGCGTACGCCACGTAATACAGCAGTTGTTTCCATGATTATTTCCTATCGCTTCGTTACAGCTTTTTTGTCACCAGCATGGCCTTTAAAGGTACGAGTTAGTGAAAATTCACCAAACTTATGCCCAACCATATTTTCCGTTACATAAATTGGTATATGTTGTTTGCCATTATGGACAGCAACGGTTAATCCAATAAAATCTGGCAGTATCGTCGATCTTCTAGACCAAGTTTTTATCGGTCTTTTATCATTTGTATCGCGTGCTTTTTCTATTTTTGCCAATAAATGCGTATCAACGAATGGACCTTTTTTTACTGAACGTGCCATTTAACTATCATCCTTTCTTTGAATAACGATGACGTACTATCATCACATCGGTTCTTTTATTATTTCGAGTTCTGTAGCCTTTTGCTGGAGTTCCCCATGGACTTACTGGATGTCGTCCAGCAGATGTCCTACCTTCACCTCCCCCATGCGGATGATCAATTGGATTCATGGCAACTCCTCTAACAGTCGGACGAATTCCTCGCCAACGTACAGCACCTGCTTTACCAATAGACCTCAAGTTATGCTCGGAATTACCCACTTCACCAATTGTTGCACGGCAATCGATATGAACCTTGCGCATCTCACCAGAACGAAGTTTAATTTGCGCATAATTCCCTTCGCGTGCTTGCAGTTGAACTGAAGTTCCTGCGGATCGCGCTAGTTGAGCGCCTTTTCCTGGTAACAATTCAACACAGTGTATTATCGTTCCCATAGGTATATTACGTAATGGTAAAGCATCTCCTGCTTTGATTTGCGCATTTCTGCCACTGCTAATTCTCGCACCGACATTTAAGCCTTTAGGCGCTATTATGTATCTTCTTTCACCATCTGTATAACAAACTAACGCAATATTTGCTGTTCGATTTGGATCGTACTCAATGCGCTCAACAACAGCTGCGATATCGTCTTTGTCACGCTTAAAATCAATCAATCTATAATGCTGCTTATGACCACCACCTCGGTGTCTTGTGGTAATTCGACCGTGATGATTACGGCCCGCAGTTTTAGATTGTTTTTCAATCAGATTTTTATGCGGCTCACCTTTATGCAAATCCTTATTGATCAGCCTAACTACAGATCTTCGCCCTGGTGATGTTGGTTTTAATTTTACAAGTGCCATCACTTAGCCTCTTCTGCAGTAGAAAAATTAGTAAAACTTAATTCTTGTCCTTCCTTGATACTAACAACAGCTTTTTTCCAATCACTTCTGGATCCCATAAAACGCCCAAATCTTTTTCGCTTTCCTTTTACATTCATAGTCCGAACATTTATAACTTCTATTTTTTGTTCTTTCCACAATAATTCAACAGCAGCCTTTATCTCTTTTTTTGTCGCATCTGTCGCAACGCGAAATACTGATTGATTATTTTGCTCTCCCAGAAATGTCGTTTTTTCTGAAATATGCGGAGCTAATATTATTTTCAATAAGCGTTCATGGCTTATATTTAGATTATTCATGAGAGAAGTTCCTCAAATTTCTTCAATCCTTCAGTTGTAATAAGAATTTTTTCGAATCTTAAAAGACTAACAGGATCGACATTTTTCACTTCAACAACAGCAATCCGTGGAATATTGCGTGACGACAAATACAAGTTATCATCAATCTCATGAGTAATCACCATCACTTCGTCTAGTCCAAGTGCTTCCAATTTTTCTGATAGAGCTTTAGTTTTATGTGTATCGATATTAAATGTGTCTGTAACTAACAATCTATTATCCCTTATTAACTGAGATACGATCACACTTACGCCAGCTCTATACATCTTCTTATTTAACTTTTTTCTAAAATTTTCATCAGGGCTACTTGGAAATACCTTACCACCACCACGCCAAATTGGACTAGAAGCCATCCCTACACGCGCACGTCCCGTGCCCTTCTGTCTCCATGGCTTACGTGTAGATTTAGCCACATCTGATCGCCCTTTTTGCGCTCGTGTCGCACCACGCGCATTCGATAAATATGATGTTATGACTTGATGAACAAGCGCCTCATTGTAATCTCTATTAAAAAGCTCATCAGAAACAATAATACTATCTGTTTTCTGATCCTTTTTACCGATAAGCTTTAGTTCCATTACCTGTTCACCTTATTACTGTTTGTTTTAGCTATTAATTTACTTTTTTTCTTTTATACTTGGGCGCACAATAACATTTCCATTTTTTGGTCCCGGTATTGCGCCTTTTACCAACAATAGACTTCTTTCAGTGTCAATTCTTATTACTTCAAGGTTTTGGGTGGTTCTTTTAACATTTCCCAGGTGACCAGACATACGCTTGCCAGGGAAAATACGTCCAGGATCTTGCGCCATACCAATTGATCCAGGTTTATTATGTGCTTTTGAATTACCGTGACTTGCTCTATTGGAAGAAAAATGATGCCGTTTAATGACACCCGCATATCCTTTTCCTATCGTTATTCCAGATATGTCAACTTTTTGTCCCACTGTAAAAATATCATTCTTAATCACCATTCCATCTTGAAGTTGATTAAGATCTTCATCTTTATTTACCCGAAACTCTTTTAAGATACTTCCAGCCTCAACTCCCGCTTTAGCGAAATGACCTGCACTAGATTTGTTTACCCTACTTGCTCTTTTTTCCCCAAAAGAAAGCTGAACAGCTGAATAACCATCTTTCTCAATCTTCTTTATCTGAGTAACACGATTATTAGAGACATCAATTACAGTCACTGGAAGACTATCCCCATTTTCTGTAAAGATTCGTGTCATACCGATCTTCCGACCAACTAGTCCTAAACTCATTTTTATCCTCTTTTAAGGAGTTATTTATTTCAGTCTATCTAAAATTTCTTAAACTAAAAAATATCCCTTTTCTTATCATCGATGATGCAGATTATTTATAATTTAATTTCCACATCCACACCAGCTGGCAAATCTAACTTCATGAGCGCATCAACTGTTTTATCTGTTGGGTCAATAATATCCATTAATCTCAAGTGCGTTCTTATTTCAAATTGATCACGTGATGTTTTATTGACGTGGGGTGATCGCAACACATCAAAGCGCTCAATTCTAGTCGGTAATGGTACGGGACCCTTAACAACTGCTCCCGTTCTTTTTGCTGTTTCAACAATTTCAAGCGCTGATTTATCTATTAATCGATAGTCGAAGGCTTTAAGGCGAATTCTTATTTTCTGGTTTTGCATTTATTCGATCCCGATTTTGTAAATTCAATATTGATCTTTATTGTTCTTTACTTTTTATAACCTTTCTAAATCACTCAATAATTTTAGCAACAACACCGGCACCAACCGTTCTTCCGCCTTCACGTATTGCAAAACGCAATCCATCCTCCATCGCTATGGGCGCTATTAAATTCACTGTCACCGACACATTGTCCCCAGGCATCACCATCTCCGTTCCCGCTGGCAATTCGATCGCTCCCGTAACGTCTGTTGTCCTGAAGTAAAATTGTGGACGATATCCGGGAAAAAACGGGGTATGTCTTCCACCTTCTTCTTTACTCAACACATATATCTCAGCCGTGAATTTGGTATGTGGCGATATACTACCTGGCTTTGCCAATACCTGACCCCGCTCTACTTCTTCACGTTTCGTACCAC